>NZ_JBSFJX010000159.1:0-18465 GCF_053598275.1 Streptomyces sp. NPDC001156
GGAGGCACCGTTACGGAGCTTCAACCACTGGTTCACTCTCGTTCCGCCTTCTGACCTTGCTAGCCGGACCCGGACCGTCTGGCAGTGCCGACCCGTCCCGACGTTGTCGAGGCTGCTTCCCACCCTCCCCGGCGATCCCCGGGTCAGGCTGCCTCCAGCTTCACCCGACCGCTGCGACGGCCAGGCGGTGGAGCCCTTCCATCTCCACACGAATCCGTGATACTTCGTGGCGCACCCAGCAACCGGTGCCAGTCAGTGTTGTTGCGGGCCAGCCGGGACACTTCCAGGCCCAGCACGATCCCGGCCCGGCCCAAAGACACCTCGGAGACCAGGAGCTTAAAGCCGTCCCGGCCCGCGGCCGTGGCCCCGGACTGGCCCTGGTCGGTGTCGATCACGGTGATCTGGCCCTCGCCCCAGCCCAACGCGATGGCCCGGCCCCGCAGCGCGTACTGCCGCGCGGTGGACTCGGTGTTGTTGACGACCTGCTTGAGCGAGGACTGGCGCACATACAGATACGCACCCCGCCGCAGATGATCCGCGGTGACCTTCCCCGCGCCGAACGGCTGTTCCTGCACGACGTACTCCCTCTCGAACGCAACACCCCAGGTGACGGTGACGGTGACGGTGACGGGCTCAAGGCGGCCGGCCGTGCCCGAGGACGAGTGAGGCCAGCACGTGCACGAGCTCGGTTGCGAGGTGGTCGGCGACGTCGAGTGCGGGCACCGGCGGTCGATCGGGCTGTTGCCCGACCGGGCCGCGGAGGGCCGCGATCGCCCGGCTCCAGGCGGCCATGCCCGAGCGGACCAGCACCGACCAGCCATGACGCCAGCCACCGCCGCGTCCTTCCACGACCGCCGACCGCAACTGTTCGTAACTCGCGGCCACCCGCATCCCGACGGCCGCGTCAGCTGCGGGGACGTATGTTCTCCTCCTGGCTGCGGCCCTCGCGCCTGCAAGCCAGCGCCCGCTCGATGGAACGCGGATGCACCTGGACACCGAACTCCTCGGCCACCGCCGCGGCCAGGGCCGGCGCCTTGAGGCCCGGATCGGCCTGCAGCAGGGCCTCGATGTGTTCCATCACCGGCTCGGTCAGCTTGCGCGGCCCCTTCGGCCCGGGCTTGCCCGGCACCAGCGCGGCCGGCCCGCCCGCATCCAGCGCGGCCGCGATCGCATAGAAGCTCTGACGGCAGAACCCGAAGGCCGCCGCCGCACGGGCGACGGGCACCTTGTCGACGCGGACCCGGCGCACCATCTCGTACTTCACCTGCACCAGATCGCACGGATCCAGGAACGACGAGGCGGTGAAAGCCTCGTCGACCACCGCCTCGGGACGCGGATTGAGCGTCCGCGACTCCCGCAGAGCACGGACCTTCGCCGCACTGCCCGCCGTTGCCGCCATGACCGCCTCCCCTCTCCAGCTCTGTCACCAGGATTTCGGCGGACCGGATCGCAGCCAAGCCCCCTGCGACCACCGGCAGGAGCAAAAGCAGCAGGCCAGCGCACATTCCACGCTTGCACGCGCCCGCGATCGACACCGCGAGCGCCCTCCAGCACGGCACGAACCCCACGACGCTCACGGCGCGATCTCCCCGACACCCTGCAGCCGGTCGATCAGCGCGGCCAGCTCGACCAGATCTTGCGTCCGGAACGGGCAGTCGCCACCGGCCGCGACCACGAACGCGTCCACCGGCGCCACCGACGTCCACTCCGTCGGGATCCGCGACCGGCCACCCACCTCGTCGAAGTAGTACACCCGGTCCCCACGCCAGCACTGCCGACGCTCGATGAACTCCAACTCCCGTCCGGACAGCGGATGGAACGGGTGCGTCACCCGCACCTGACCTCCGTCTTCAAAGTCGGAAACCGAAGCAGTCGACGGATCACGCCAACGCCGTGAGCGAGGCGTTCAACAGCGTCCTCAAAGTGGAGTACGTGCACCGGCACACCTTCCGCACCCGCACCGAGGCTCGCATCAGGATCGCCACCTGGATCACCGACTTCTACAACGCCAGGCGGCTACACAGCGTGTGCGGTTTCAAGAGTCCGATCGACTACGAACGCGAGTACCGAGCTACCCTCGCCGAGGGACTGGCCGCATAGATCGTCTCCACGCTGCGAGGGGATTGACAGTCGGCTGGGAGTATTGGTGAGGTACTGCGACGATTTCGTGGTCCTGTGTCCGACCAGGGAACGCGCCGAGCAGGCACGGGAGTTGGCGGGCTCGGTGCTGGCCGGACTCGGGTTGCAGCTGCACCCGGACAAGACCGGCATCACCCACCTCGCCAGGGGTGGGCAGGGCTTCGATTTCCTCGGCTTCCACCACCGCAAGGTGGAGTCGTGGCGTCGGCGCGGCAGGTTCCACCTGCAACGCTGGCCGTCCAAGCGAGCGATGGGGGTGCTGCGGGACAAGATCCGCGCAGCCACCGATCGCAGCCGGGTGGGACGGCCGCTGACGGCCGTGGTCGCTGACCTCAACCCGGTGCTGCGGGGCTGGACGGCGTATTTCCGCTGGGGCAACTCGGCCGGAAAGTTCTCCACGATCGACAGCTACGTCCACGAGCGGCTCGCGATCTTCGACAATCGCAAGCGTGGCATCCCCGGCCGCCGGTGGGGCCAGCGCCACGACGGCGCCTGGTTCAACCGACTCGGGGTGTTCCGCCTGTCCGGGAACGTACGCAGGGTGACAGCGCATGCCAGCTGGTGAACGATGTCGGTAAGCCGGGTGCGCGAGAAGCGCATGCCCGGTTTGACGGGCGGGGGCTGGAAACGGAGCCCTCACAGGCCACCGCGCCAGTCCCCGACCTACTCAGGTCTTGTAGGCGTGCTGGAGCATTACGATGAGGCCGCTCGCGAGGAAGAGGGCGACTGCTCCCAGAACGATGATTTTTGTGTGGTCGCTCATTTTCATGCTCGTGTTCCGTGCCGGAAATTTATGGCAGTCCGCGCCGCGGTCTGCACGTGGGGCCTGCTGCGTGATCTGCAGTTCAACCAGTGGGTCGAATGCCGTGCGTTGGGGCTGCCAACTGTTGCTTGATTTCTCATTGAATGTCCCCAACTGTCGTTGTTTGGTGGTGGCTTGGGTGTGTCCGGTCGGCGAGAACCAAGCCGTTCGGACGCTCGGGTCCTGCGGCGGGCGGTTAAGAACGCCTCATTCGCGGGCTTCGGCCCGTCGCCAGCGGTTTGGAGACGTGAAACGCGCGCGTGGAGCCGGTGTGAGACCAGGTGTATGCCAGCGGTCGGCTGCGGAGCGTGTACCCCTGACCTGCCTCCTTTCGGGTGGGTACGGGACTTCCCTCCGGGAATGGGTGGATCACTGAGACACGCCTCCGTGAACCGCTCTCGGTGGGCGGTTACTGCCACCGACAACTGATCGATGCGGTCCGCTGCGGTGTAGGCAACGGCGTCAAGTGCGCGAACCTGCCTTGCGACTTTTCCGCCTTCTCCGGGATCACCGCCTTGATCTTCCGTCTCCGCACCCATGAGGGCTGGGCTTGTCAAGGGACAGAAAGTGATCGGTCCAGCAGCGCCAGAGGACGCGGACCCAGCGGGCCCCTAGGCCGCGCAGGGCGCGATTGTGGGGCTGGCGGCGGGCTGAACCGCCGACTTGTATAGGGGTAGCGGGACCCGGTCGGGTTGGCCGCTCGTAGCGTGCCGTAGGACGCCGGCCCGGGTGACTCGTGAACCGTCTGCCGCGGGCGCCGGACGTGCGCGTCACACTCTGCCACAGGATCACTACGACTCGTTAATCAAACTGGTGAGCCTCATTGCTCCGCGATGATGCGAGGGCAGCGAACAACGGCATTTTGTGCAGCGGCGGAGGATCTCCCGCCAGGCCGAGCCGCTGCCAAGCCAGCCCCACCGATATCTTCAGCACCCGTCGCGCCCGCGTGATGAGCAGGACGGCGAGAGGCAGCTCAACCAGCATGGCCGAGGCGGCGCTCGCCCACGCATCCTCCTTTCCCCAGCTCAGGGAAACGTCGAACCAGGCATCGCACAGGAGGAGCGTGGCTGCCACGAACGACAACGGGGCCAGGACCTGGCGTCTCAGCCGCACCGCCACTCCCGCACCGGCCAGTGTCACGAGCAGCATCACGTCGAAGCCCACCCACACCCAGGGCCAGTGCCGGGCCTCGAAGCGATTCGGCAGCGCCACCGCCAGGTAGATGGTCCACGGCACGAGTACGAGCACGCACAAGCGGAGCTGCCGTAGGACCCGCCGTCGGCGGCGGAGCAGCGTGGAGCCGTCGAGTGGGAGTTCGCGGGCCGTCGTACCGGCGGGGGCAGCGGGGTTGCTCTGCTTGCTCATCATTGCCTGTTTCTGCTGACAGTTGCCGGTCCGGCACACCGCCGCCCATGGTGAATCGTCCTGCTGTGTGCACGGCACGGGGGCAACGCGTCGACGTCCGACTGCGCCGCGAAGACTGGCCACACCGCTGCCCCAGCCGAAGACCGGGACCGGTTGACGCAGCATAGGGGCATCAATCTCAACACCCACCGGGCCGGGATGCGCCCGTACGCGGACGAACACGACTGGCTCACCATCGTGCACCTTCCCTCCTACGCGCCGGATTTGAATCCAGTGGAGGGCATCTGCTTACGGTTACGGCGCGGCCCGCTGGCCAATACCGCCTTCCCAACTCAACACCACGGCGCGGGTCGGTCGCCGTTGAAGGCAGCCTGGATCAAGTCGTGGAGGTCGGCGGGTCCAGCCGGGCGTGGTGGGAGCGCGCGATCCGCCAGCACTGCCGAGGCCTCGGCGATCGCCCGGTCCAGGTCGGTCTCGCGCATGCCGATCGCGGCGAGTGATGTGGGTGCCCCGAGGAGCCGGTGGTGTTCCCAGATCAGGCCCCCGGCGTCGGTGACGAGTCCGGTGATACCGAGGCTTTCGAGCACGATCTGGGTTTCGGCCACGGCGGCCGGTGTGATGTGTGCGACGGTGTACGGAAGGAGCACCGTGTGTAGGGGGCTATGCGGCAGGTTGAGCAAGCCTCCCAGGACGTGACAAAGTTTGTGGTGCAGTCCGGTGGTGGAGACCTCCAGCGACCATCCGGAGAGCCAGGCACCACGCAGCGCGAAGGCGCGGGCGCCGACGTCATGGGGCCGTTCAAGGATGCTCGGCAGAGCTCGAGTCATGGACCGGATCCCCTCGGCGGCAGCCAGCCGCGTCAGCGGGGACGAATCGCTGGCGTACAGCGCTTCCACGCAGTGCGCGATCGCGTTGATACCGCTCGTCACCGAGATTGCTGTGGGCAGACCCAGCGTCAATTCGGGGTCGTAGACGACAGTGCGGGGCCGGACCGTCGTCGCTCGCCCGGTGGTCTTCCTCCCGCCCTCGGTCAGCCCCCAGATCGAGGTCATCTCACTGCCGGCGTAAGTGGTCGGAACGGCGACCAGCGGCAACTCGAGGTCCCGTGCGACCCCCTTGGCGAGGCCGGTGGCCGAGCCACCGCCGATGCAGATCAGTACTTCTGCGCGTGCGTTCCGGATTATGGCCACGGCCTCGTCCACCGCGTGCACGGGGACGTGCTGCACGACCTCACTGATGCGCGCGCAGACCCCTCCTCCCGCATCGGCAGTCACCCGGTCCGCAGCACTCTTGGCAGTCGGATCGTGAATCACGGCGATCCGGCTGCCGTACCGGACTGCTTCACTGGCGGCAACCGAAATCACGCCAGGCCCAAACACGACGCGTGAAGCAGGCCACTCGTGGACGAAGCCCGCGAGCCCTGCCGAAGACACAGACGGCTCGATCTCGATCATGACAAGGGTTCTCCTCATTGGACAGGGGCCGTCATCCGAATCCAGGGACGCTCGGCCTCTGCGGGTATCAAGACCACGTGCAGCCGGCAGTTCCCAGGACGAAAGAGCGGCCCCGCTCGGTACACCCCGTTGACTACGCGCGCGAGCTCAACCGTCGCGGCGCCTACGCCTCCCGGACGTGCTGTTGTCATCGACGGGGACAGTCGTTGCTCTCGCCCAGCGGAGCGTGACACGCACTACGAGCCATGCCGGGGCCGGCGTAGCCGGTGTCAAGGCGTCCCCGATACCGTCGGCCGGGGGACACTGGCCCGGAGCTGAGTCCGGACCGGTGGTTCGAGCAAGCCAGTGACCTGGTATCGGATGCACGTGTGATCGGAAGAAGGCCGGCGTCCGTCGCCATGACTCCTGCGCCGCGTCAGCGGACTCGTTGCCGTTCTCACTGAGCCCGGCGAGGAAACTGTGACCCGCCTTACCGCGCCAAGTGTCATGGCGGCCTGCCCGGCGAAGTCGTCGACGACGAACGTCCTTGCCAGGTCCTCCTCGCCGAGCCCGAATGCCTTGATGTCCAGCTCCGGGTGTGCGCCGCCCTGCTCTTTCGTGAGCGGGTCCGTGTCGGCCATCAGGTGGCCGCGCACGCGATACGCGTGGATGAGCGCCGCGACGCGGACCGCCTTGATCGCCGCTTCCTCCACGCTGTCACTCACCGTGGTCGTATCGTCGCGCGCCCCCCGGTCCGCCGCGGGACCGGGGGAGGCGAAGAGGTCCCTCCACGCCTGGTCGACCGAGCCCGGGTCGCGCAGGTACTGCTCGTACTGTTCGTCCACAACCCATTCGTTGAGGCCGAATTCCAGCCCATTCAGCACCGGCTGTCCGGCGCGGGATTGCGATGCCACGGTGTGGATCGCCTTCTTTCCTCATTCCATACGGCCAAGGGGCGACGCGGCCGGCTCGGCTGATCATCCCCATCCGCCCGAGGGTGCCGCTTCCGTATCCGCTGAGGAAGCGAACCCACCGACCGCGTCACATCATCACGGTAGGACGGCGGGGGAGATGAGAAGGACAGACGAATGTGCCATACCGGCGGCACATCAGGACATGGCATCAAGGCGGCGGCCTGTGCGTGGAATGCTGCCACGCACAGCTGAGGCCCGCACACCGACTGCCGGCGGTCAGCAAGGGCTGCGACCCCCCACCGCGTCGATCCCAGGAAAGGAACATGGCTGACCGCCATCCGCCGGTGACACCCGGCGACAGACTCGCCCGCCATCCGGGCCGTGGGTGTTGAGCGACGTTCGTTGTGGTGACGAGCGGGCGGGGCCGCGTCAGGGTCGTGGTGATGAGGGATAGGGCAGCCCGGAGGGTTGCTCTTCGTCGTGTGCGGCGACAACGTGCTCATGGTCAGGCATGGGCACGGCCCTCCCGGTGATCTCTTGGCCGAGTGCCGGGAGGGCCGCATCGCGCTCGGAGGCGCTGTGGTCACGGTAGAGGTATCGCCGGCTCGGGTCGAGGAGCGGTTGGCGGCGGGTGGGATTGCTTGTCCGGGGTGCGGGGTGGTGTTGCGTCCGTGGGGCTGGTCCGGGCGGCGGACAGTGCGGGATCTGCGGGGACTGCGGTTGGAGTTGACGCCTCGTCGGGCTCGGTGTCCGGGGTGCGGGGTCTCGCATGTGTTGTTGCCGGTCACGGTGCTGTTGCGGCGTGCGGATGCGGCGGTGGTGATCGGGGCCGCGTTGGTGGCGAAGGCGGCCGGGGCCGGGCACCGGCGGATCGCGGCCCGTCTGGGTCTTCCCGATGAGACGGTGCGGGGCTGGCTGCGCAGGTTCGGTGCCCGTGCCGAGGCTGTGCGGGAGATGTTCACGGTGCTGCTGGTGGATGCCGCGCCGTCGGATCCGCTGTTGCCCGATCCGAGAGGTTCAAGGTTCGCGGACGCGGTCGCGGCGGTGCTGGCCGCGGTCGGTGCGATCACCGTTCGATGGCCACGAGGCCCACGCCCGAGTGGTCCTGGCCGAGTACATCCGGCACTGCAACGGGCACCGGCCCCACCAGGCTCGGCGGCAACTACCCCCGAACCACGCCGAACCACCCACCCCCCGCCACCGACCTCCAGGCCCACCGAATCCGGCGACAACCCCTCCTCGGCGGCCCGATCAACCAGTACCAGAGAATCGCCTGACCGAACGCCTCGCCGCAGCTCACAGCGCCGAATCGCATTTTCGAGCGGCAGGCCCGCCCACAGTGGGCCGAGTCGATGATCACAGCGGGAACACGCACGAGGACGCTGGCATGCGTTGCTCGGTCGGATCCTCGAGCACGTCGTGACCGTCCGCATAGGCCTCGTCCGCGGACTCGGCATGCAGTGGCCGGGGTGAGTGAGCGCAGGCCTCGGCCCGACAGGGTGTGACCGCGGAGGGCCGGACTGTGGTCGCGTGTCGGTGTCCCGCTTGGACGGGCCCGGCGGTGTGGCCAGTAGTACCGTGAATGAAAGTGTTGCGAAGCGCTGGGGCGAGTGATATGAGGTCTGCGGCATCCCGCTCTCAGTCGTCGTCTGGGACCGGCAATGTGACCGACGTGGCGGGCCGCGACGATCTGTTCGTGTCGGTGGCCCGCCGCTGCATGCGCGTCCTGCAGGCGTCGGCTGTCGCGGTGTATTTGTCGGTGCCGGGGGAGCCAATGTTGGCGGCTGCGGTGGTCGTCGTAACGCCGTTGGGGTTGATTGCCCCCGAGCGTCTACCTCTCGAGGACCTGACGTTTCCCGGCGTCCGGGCCTATCAAACTGGGCGGATCTCCACGGCTTGCTCCTACGATATAGCGGCAAGCCATCTCGATTTCGGGGTTTATGCGGCTGCTCCGCACGTCGTGGCCGCCGCGCCACTGGCGGCAGGGGAGCAGAGGGCCGGCGCCTTGGTGGCGTTCTTGCCGCGCGGTGGTCAAGAGCTGTCCGCGGGTGAGATGGACTATCTGCGGGAAGCAGTAGAGCATCTTTCGTTCGAGTTGGACTGCCTTGCCCACAGCGGTGTCTCTTTGCGTCCTCCGAGGATTCCGCTGGCGACCACAGTCGATGTTGGTTCCGCTGCGGAAACCGGCGGGACGTCGCATCAGGAAGGGCATGGATCGTCGGCACTGCGGAGTGCACCCTTCATTTTCCACTTGCACAAACTGGCCGTCTCCCTGCTGTCGGTCGCGCATACGAGAGATGCGGTCGCACTGACGATCGAGCGTTTGGTGTCCGGATTCGGAGCCCGGGCGGTGGCCATCAGCCTGATCGAGGGCGACCGACTCCATGTGGTGGGCGCATCGGGCTGCTCGAAGGAGCATCTGAAGGCGCTGAACGGAATCTCGATCAGCACCCAGTCCCCGGAAACCGAAGCCATCGCGCACAAGAAGCAGCTCATCTACGGGGCTGGAGAGCGAGGCGATTCGCCTGGGCGAGGCCGCATGACGGCGGTCGACCGTGACGAGCAAGCGTGGATCGTCCTCCCGCTGCTCGCGGGCGGCCACGCACTAGGCACATGCTCGGTCGGACTCGCGCCGGAGCAACGACGGATTGCCAGGGAACTGTCGCCTCTGTCTATCCTGTCGACGCTGCTCGGCCAGACACTCGAACGCACCCAGCTTTACGACGCCAGTCATGCGTTGGCACAGAAGTTGCAGCAGGCCCTCCTGCCCCGGATGCTTCCCCAACTCGACGGTGTACTGACCACGAGCCGCTACGAGCCGGCCGCCGGCGCGATCGAGCTAGGAGGCGACTGGTACGACCTGATTCCGCTCCCCGCCGGCGGCGTGGCCGCGGTGATCGGCGATGTCGAGGGGCACAACACCGCGGCGGCCGTGGTGATGGGGCAGCTCAGCAGTGCGGTACGCAGCTACGCACTGGAGGGCCATGACCCGAGCACGGTGCTGTATCGCGCGAATCGCCTGCTGATTGACTTGGAGACTGATGTCTTCGCTACCTGCTGCTGCGTCTGGCTCGATCCCGACACCGGCACTGCCCAGGTGGTCAGCGCAGGTCACCCGCGCCCTCTGATCAGAGCCGCTGCCGGTGCCTATCTGGCGGCAGCGGCCGACATTGGTGTCCCGCTGGGAGTCGAGACGAGACCGACGTATCAGGTCAGCGTCCATACCCTGGATCCGGCGACGCTTCTCGTTCTCTACACGGACGGGCTGTCTGGTGGGGCGAGCGAGCTGGCCCGGGAGACATTGGAGGCCGCTGTCGCGGCCTCGGGAGGTGAACTGGAGACGCTCGGCGACCGGCTGATGGACTCCGGGCTCGGGCGGACCCTTCGAGCGGACGACGCCGCACTTTTGCTACTGCGGTACGAAGGTCCCTCAGCAGAGGTGAAGGAGTTCATCAAACGCCTGCACGTGCATCGCCACGACTTCCAAGGCGTGCGGCGCACGCGACAGTTCCTCACCACGAGCCTGGGCGGATGGCATTTGGCCTCATTGACCGATTCTGCTGCGGTGCTGGCGTCGGAAGTCGTCACCAACGCGCTCGTCCACGGGGACAGCGACGTCGACGTCTGCCTGCGCAGATACCCGGATCATCTGAGGGTGGAGGTCCGGGACAGCGACTCCCACCCGGCGATGCTTGTGGATCTCGGTCCGGATGAGGCTGAGGCCGAAGGAGGGCGGGGGTTGGTCATCGTGTCCGCTCTGGCTTCCTCCTGGGGGAACTCGCCGAGCGGCAGGGGGAAGACGGTCTGGTTTGAGATGGATACCCAAGAGGCGTCCTAACTGATCATTTCAGAATGAGGTGGGGTGGCGTCTCAAGCAGATGATGTTGTAGGCGAGTTGGAGCAGGCCGGGGTGGAGGTCGGCGCGTATCTCGTAGCAGATCCGTAAGCGTTACCGTCCAGGGACGCCACACCCAGATCCTCTTCAATGAAGGGCTGCAAGAAGCCCTGTCGAGTCAACTGCAGCGCAGTGCCCGCCCCACCCCGCGCCGCACCCACGCGGCAGCCCAAAAGCCGAAGATCTCCGCTTCCAGGGCCACTGCTCGACGAAACCCCACCACCCGGTACCGGCCCACCACCTCGATTACGGGACGCCTCACCACGCGGGCGGATCTGCCCGACAGCCACCTCGAGGCAGTGTTCGCCAAGGAGAGGGCCGACGGCGGGTTCCCTGCCCCGGCCAAGCAGGAGCTGTGGGAATCCATGACCCGGGACTTCCTCAACCTGCGCAACTACGGCTACAAGGACCTGAACCACTGGATGGAGAAGCAGACCTATATGGCGGTGGGCCTGACCATGATGGCGGCCGCCGAGCTCGGCGTCGAGGCCACGCCGCTGGAGGGGTTCGACCCGACCAGTGTCGACAAGGCGTTCAAGATCCGCGAGAGCGGACACACCACGACGGTGCTGCTGGCCCTCGGCTACCCCGCCCCGGAGAGGGTGTACACCAGCCCGATCTCGCGTTTCGACGCCGACCAGCTGTTCACCTTCATGTAAAACCCACCCGAAAACCAAAAAACCACCATACATACGAGAAAGAAGCATTTCGATGAAAGCCATTGTGGTAACCGACCAGGCCGCGGGAACGGCCGGGATGACGCTGACGGAGCGGCCCGAGCCGCTCGCAGCGATCAACGATGTCATCGTTCAGATCCATGCATCGGGCTTCGTCCCCACAGAGATGGAGTGGCCGTCGACCTGGGCCGATCGCGCCGGCCGTGACAAGACACCGTCGATCCCCGGCCACGAGCTGGCCGGAGTGGTCACCGCCCTCGGCTACGGCACGACGGGGCTGTCGGTCGGGCAGCGGGTGTTCGGCCTCGCCGACTGGCACCGCGACGGCACCCTCGCCCAGTACGTGGCGATCGAAGCACGCAACCTCGCCCCCCTGCCCGGCGACGTCGACTTCACGGTAGGCGCGTCCCTGCCGATCTCAGGGCTGACCGCGTGGCAGGGGCTGTTCCAGCACGGCCGCCTTCAGGCCGGCCAGACCGTCCTCGCCCACGGCGCGGCCGGGGCGGTCGGGACGATGGTGACCCAGCTCGCACGGGAAGCGGGCGCCTACGTCATCGGCACCGGACGCGCCGCCGACCGCGAGAAGGCACTCGACTTCGGCGCTCATGAGTTCGTCGACCTCGAGAACGACAGGCTCAAAGACGTCGGGGGCGTCGATCTGGTCTTCGATGTCATCGGTGGCGACGTTCAAAAGCGGTCCGCTGCCCTGATCAAGGCCGGAGGAACCGTGGTGTCCGTCGTCGGCCCGGTCGAAGCACGGCCCGCTGACGGCCTGGCCATCGACTTCGTCGTCGAGGCCGATCGCGCCCAGCTCGGTGAGATCGTGCAGCGGGTGCGGGACGGACGGCTGCGGACCAACATCGGTGACGTAGCGAGCCTCGACGACGCCATCGGCGCCCTCAACCCGACCACGCGTCGCCGCGGCAAGACGATCATCCGCGTCCTGCCGTAGATGGCCGTGTCGGAGATCAGGACCATGGCCTGCCCGTCGGTCGGTGGCCGTCCAGGGCCGGCCACCGACCGGCGCCAAGGATCCGAAACGACACACGCCAGGCACTCGAACCGACCCAGGAGTTGATCACCTTGGACGGACAGGAACTGCAGAAGATCGCGCGCGACCGCACCGCGGAACTGCCCGGCACCGACCAGGAGCATCGTTTCGACCCCGACTGGGAGCTCCACAAGGTGGGCGGCAAGGTCTTCATGCTCATGACCGACATGCCGGGACGCCCTGTCGTGATCCTCAAAGCCGACCCGGACGACGCCACAACCCTGCGTCAGAAGTACGCAGACATCACGCCCGGCTACCACATGAACAAAAGGCACTGGATCACAATGGAAGGCGGAGACACCATCGACGACAAGCTGGTGAAGGAGCTCGTGACCGACTCCTACCGTCTCGTGGTCGGCGGGCTTCCCAAGTCCAAGCAACCCGTGGATCCAGCCACCCACGACCGCCACGCCTGACCCTCACATGCCAATCCTGCGACGCAGCGTCGCAGTCCTCATCTGGAGCCCCCATGCGCGTGTTCGTCACCGGCGCCAGCGGCAGCATCGGCTCAGTTGTCGTTCCCGAACTCATCGCCGCTGGTCACGAGGTCCTCGGCCTCGTCCGCTCCGATGCGGCGGCGACGGCCGTCACCGCCGCCGGCGGGACCCCGCTCCGCGGCGACCTCACCGACCTCGACAGCCTCCGCGCCGGTGCCGCACAGGCCGACGGCGTCATCAACCTCGCCTTCAGCAACGACTGGAACAACCTGGAAGCGGGCATCGACGAGGAAGCGCGCGCCGTGCACACCCTCGCCGGCGCACTCGCAGGCAGCGGCAAGCCGTTCGTGCATGCCGGCCTCACCCCGATGATGCCAGGCCACACCTCCACCGAGGACGACCCCGACACCACCGACGGCCCGGTCGGCGGCCGCGGCCGCACCTCCCAGATGGTGCTGACCCTGGCCGACCAGGGCATCCGCTCCTCTGTCGTGCGGCTGCCGCGCTCCGTGCACCAGCGCGGGTCGCAATACGGCTTCTGCTCAGTGCTCATTGCCGCCGCGCAGAAAACCGGCGTGTCAGCGTACGTCGGTGACGGCACACAGCGATGGCCAGCGGTCAACCGGCTTGATGCCGCCCGGCTGTTCCGCATCGCACTCGAGGACGCCGCGCCGGGCACGGTCCTGCACGCGGTAGCCGACGAGGGCGACACCATGAGGACCCTGGCTGAGGCAATCGGCGGCGTTCTCGCGGTGCCGGTCGAGTCGGTACCGCCTGAGCGCTTCGGCGTCATCGGCCGCGTGTTCGTCCTCGACATGCCATCATCCAGTGCACTGACCCGGGAACGGTTTGGCTGGCAGCCCACCCACCCGAGCCTGATCGACGACCTCGCTGCCGGCGACTATCCCGCCCTGGGCTGAAATCCCCGGGATGCCGCCGCGAGACCGCTCCAGACGACTACGACCGGGCCTGTGCGGTGGACGATCTGGCCGGTGTGATCACCGTTGGCGAGAACGGTGCGCAGGCACTGGTGCCGGCGGACGAGCCGGCCCCCACATCTCTGTTCCAGCCGGTGCAGGCCGGGGACGGCTCCGGCCTGCACCCGGTACGCACTCTGCGAGGCGCTACATCCTCGGCTGCGTGGGCCCGAACCCGTGCGGCATAGTTGCTTTATGTCCACGGATAATCCTCCGAGTTCATCCACTGACGTCCTGGCAGTGCTTAGTGCCGATAGGACGGTCGCCGTGTGGACCGGGACCGCCGAGCGTCTGTGGGGATATTCGGCTGACCAAGTGCTTCATGGCCCTGCCGAGGGGCTGCTGATTTCGGACACCCCGGAACTCTCCCGTGTCTTTGCCGGCAGGCCCTGGTCAGGGCGGGTGCGGATCCGCCGCCGCTACGGCGATGAGGTGGCTGCTGATCTACGGGTCACTCCCCTGGACGCTGACGGCGGCGCGGGGTGGCTCGTGTGGGGGCCGAACATGGTTGGCCGTCCAAGCCTGGATCCGGCTGCTGTGGACGCGCTTTTTCTGCACTCGCCGATCAGCCTGGCGGTCTGGGACCGGGATTTGCGCTGTGTCTGGTTGAACGACAGCATTCACAATCAGGACATCTACGGATCCGAGCCGGAGCTGGGCAGTCACGTTACCGAAGTGTTCCGTGCTCATCACCCAGAGTTCCTGGAAGGCGCCATGACGCGCGTCCTGTGCAACGGCGTGCCACTTCTCGGACTCGAACTGCGCCCGGACGAGACTCGGGTTTCCGGTCCTTCCTACCGTCTTTCCTTGATCCGTCTTGATGGACCGGACGGTCGCCCACTGGGCGTCTGTTCTGTGGCAGTGCGGGCCGGCACCGGACAGGAAGTCGGAGGACTTCGTTTGCTCCTTGAAGCGAAAAGTCGCATCGGCACAGATCTGGATCCGTTCGTCACCAGCCAGAGGGTGGCGGAGACGGCGGTACCGAGCCTCGCCGACTACGTCACTATCGACCTCGTCGAGGCCGTGCCGCCGGGCAAGGAGCCGTTGCGGCGCCTCAGCGTCACCAGTAGGGGCATCCCCGGCTTCTACCGCGCCGGCGTCGCTTCCATCCACGACGATCTTCGTGAATCTCTCTCGCCGCGCGGAACGCCGGTCTACATTCCGTGGGCATCCCCTTTCACCACCGTGCTCAGAGAGCGTAAGTCCCACTTCGAACCCGCTCTCGACACCTCCGCCGGCTCCTGGCTCGACAACGACTCGGATCGGGCCCAGGTCATTCGCCAAACCGGAATGCACTCCCTCATGATCGTCCCCCTGCAGGCGCGGGGTTCGCTGCTCGGCATCGCCGTCTTCGTGCGCAGCCAAAACCCCATCCCGTTCAGCAGGGCGAATCTTGCTCTTGCCGAGGAACTCGCGGCCCGGGCCGCGTTGATCATCGACAATGCCTTGAGATACACGCGAGAGCGAACGGCCGGGCTTGCGTACAGCGCAACCTGATGCCGCACCACTTGTCAGGCGGCAGCACAGTCGAGGTGGCCACCCGCTACCTCGCCGCGGACACATACTGCGGCGTGGGGGGCGACTGGTTCGACGTCATTGAACTGTCCGACGCTCGCGTGGCCTTGGTCGTGGGAGACGTTGTTGGTCACGGCATCGATGCGGCCGTGACCATGGGACGCCTGTCTGCCACGACCCGTGCGCTCAGTCAGTTGGAGGTGCCGCCCGACGAATTGCTGCGCCTCATGGATGAGCTCGCGGTCAGCATCACGCGTGACCGTCCCGATGACGACACCTCCACACCATCGGCTATCGGAGCCACCTGCCTCTACGGTGTGTACCACCCGAAAACCCGACGATGCACCATGTCCAGTGCGGGCCATCCCCCGCCCGCGATCATCTCCCCGGAGGGATCGGTCGACTTCGCCGAAGTACCTCCAGGGGCCCCCATCGGGGTCGGACTCGGTTCCTATGAATCGACCGAGGTGGAGCTACCGGACAACAGTGTGATCGGGCTGTACTTGAAGGCCTTCGAGCAGCTGTGCGGCATGGCCGTGTATGGGACGAGCTCCATCGGCATGCCCCGGGTCATCCGCGCGAACGTCTCCCTGCTCTCGGAGCGGGCGAAGCAGTCGGACGACGAGGCCAACAAGGCCCCGAACGCCCTGTGGTGGCCTGCGTCGTCTGCTGTGGCCGAAGCGGCCGTCTCGTTCTGATGTTGCGTCACACTACGTCATGATCGAGGCGGCTGTCCTCACGCCCGCACCCACCTCATCACGCCGCTGACCGGCTGCGATGAGCACAGGCGGAGCCATCTGCAGCTGCCGTGTCAGTTGCCTGTGAGGATGTGCGCCAGTTGGGCGTCCAGGTTGAAATGGCAGCGCTCGGTGCCCGGCGGCACCGCGTTCTCGGTCCGTCGTAGGAACGACGCCATCGCCCGCGCCGGGGCTACGAGCATGGCTTGACCCCTGGTGGATCTGAGGACGATGTGCACCATGTACTGTCCGTGGCTCCATGTGGGCCACAAGCGGACGTCGCCGATGCCGGCGGGTTGGTGCAGGCCCTCCATGAGCACCTCGCGGGCGAGGGACCACTCGACCGGCTTGCGACCGCTGAGATGAAAGGTGGCATGGACGGCGTATGGGTCGGCGGTCTGGTACTGAAGTTGCATACACACGGGTACCGTCAATGCCTCCGACACGACAAGGCATGCGGGCAGCTCCGCGTTGATCACGCTGCTTCCGGATCTCAAGGTCCTTCCCTTCCTTCCCTGTCCAAGCCCCCCGTTTTCAGTTCTGCTCACTGCATCTGGTCGACGGCGAATAGGCTCTGTTCCAGTGATTGATCGGATTTCGAGCCGGTGCCTCAGTGGAGTTGCTTCTCGCGGAGTCCGCAGACACGCGTGGTCAGGCGCCCGGTCGGCACTCGTTTCGGCACGAGGGGCCGGGTCCGCTGGTATGGGTGGTGTGCGTGCCCACCGGCCCGGTGCTGTCCCGGGCACCGGACCGGTGGGCTGTCATCGAGCGGGATATTCGTGGCGTTGCCGGGACGGCCGCGGACAGGCCCCTCACCCGGGACCCGAACCGCCATCCGTCCGAGAAGCCGCCTCCTGGATCATGAAGTATCCCGACCGCCTAGATGAAGACAAAGCGATCAGCCTGCGCAGACCATGTGATCGCGGTGCGGACCTGGACCGGCTCACAATCCACGTAAGGGAGTTCGCCGTCATGATGACCGGGTGGAACGGCAATCGCCCTGAGGAGTCCAATATGTCTGCCTCGCGCCGCCGGCATCCTTCGTCCGCAACCCCGTGGCGACCACGAGTCCGTAACGGAGTGTCCAGATGCCAAGCCGTGTGGCGCGGGGCGACGTTGCGCCGGGTCCGCTGGCCGGCGCTGCGCCGCGACGTGTCCGACCTGATGCCGCCGGAGTTCAAGCTTCGTCCCCGAAGGCGTGGCGTTGAGTCTCGTGTGTGCTAGTCCTCTGCGATGCGCTGGTGGCCGTGGTCGTCGCGGGGCCCGAAGAGCACCAGTTGGTCGTACACCCAGGGGTAGAAGCGGTCGTCGCCGATGCGGTCGTCGGCGTTCCAGTGCCGGCTGCCGTAGCCCGGGGAATACTGGCACTGCCGGTCGTCGTTCCGGCAGCCGTCCCACGCACCACGCCCGTCACCCCTGCCGTGATCGGACGCGTCGGCCTTGGCCTCAACAGTCACAGCGGGCCGGGTGAGGGTGTGCCCGTCGGCCCGGACGGCAGCCGCCGATGCGGTGCCTCCCGCGGCGAAGAGTGCTCCTCCGGCGACCGCTGCAGAGGCAGCCGCAGCGGCGATACGCCGCACGAGGTTCTTCTTCATGACCTTTCCTCCTTGCATCGCGCGCATCAGCGGATTGGTGGCCTCGCCGGGCTCTCCCCCTGCTGTCGGTTGTGTGAGGCGCGCTGTCGTCAGGCTCGCGCGGTCTCCTCGGACGTGCCGATGCGCTCGGGCGTGTCGGGGAAGAGGCGCCTGGCGGCTGCTCTTACCCGCATCCCTCATTTCAGCCACCTTCTACATTGAAGGTGGCTTCACCATAGAAGGTGCCTGCTATGGTGTCAAGGTGAACACGAACACAGACGATGACCTGGGAACCTCACCTGTGGTCGACTTCGGTATGGCCCTTAAGCGTGCGCAGCACCTGCTGTCGCAGCGGATCGACGGGGTCCTGCGTCCGCTGGATCTCAACCTGGGACTGTGGGTGGTGCTGCGGGAGGTATCGAGGCAGCCCGGCGCCTCCGCCTCCGAGCTGGCCAGGGCCTCGTTTCACACGCCGCAGACGCTGAGCGGGCTGTTGCGGCGGCTCCAGGAGCGTGGGCTCGTCGAACGCAGTACGGGACGCGGCCGCATCGTGGAAAACCACCTGACCGCCGACGGTCACCACGCGCTGACCGCGGCAACGGAACGCGCCGAGGAGGTCATGGCCACCGCACTGGCGGTCTTCGGTCCGGCAGACCGTGCGAGCTTCGAACGGTTGATGGCCGACTTTGCCGGGGCGCTCGCGCACGACTAGCCGCCCAGCCGGACACCCTCGGCACGCGACTCGGCATCTGCTGGCTTGGCGCGGGCCCGGGCGGGGCGGGCGGCCAGGTGACGGCCGAGCTCGCCGCGCAGGGCAGAAGCCGCACTCGCGTGTTCGGGGTCAGCCGGGGTCTGAGTGGTCACCCTCAAACCATGAACATCTAAGGGGTTCAAGACAGTGGCAGCGGAGATCGTCAATCCTCGCAGCGACAGCAATACGGATCAGGAC
>NZ_JBSFJX010000160.1:0-18410 GCF_053598275.1 Streptomyces sp. NPDC001156
GTTCCAGACCCAGCGGCAGCGATCCCACTCGGCTTCGAGCCGGCGCCTGGCCGTATTCGACAGGCGCACACGGAAGGTGTACCGGGCATGCCCGGTGTCCTTCGCGGTCGCTTCTGTCGTCATGCATCCGAACCTACCCGGGAGGACTGACAGTTGAGAGTTCTCGATCACCGTGGGCGACATCACCGCCGCGCGGGGCCGACACCGGATCGCCCCGACGGCGATCCGGCCATCCCTGCCCTGCCCCGCAGGAGTCCCATTCCTCCCCGGCCTGAAGGCCGGCGCATCCTCGGAGGAACCCGATGAAGGACCTGACCGGCTGAGGGGTCATCCGGGCCGGGGAATGCGCGCCAACGCGTGCACCGCGGCCTCCGCGAGCGCCGGGTACGCGAGGGCTTCGTTCAGCACCGGCCTGGCCCGGTCGTCGCCGAGCGCGCCGAGTCCCTCCACGCAGGCCAGTGCCACCCTCCGGTAGGGATCGTGCGGCCCCAGCCTGCGCCGCAGGGTGGTGATCAACGCGGGCACGGCCTCGGGGGCGCGCAGTTCGACCAGCAGCCGTACGGGGTGCAAGGCGTAGGCGACGCGCAGTTCGTTCGTGGCGAGGGCGGCCGCGGCACGGGCGGTGCGCGGATCGCCGAGGCGGGCCAGGGCATGGGCGGCCGAGGCGCAGCGCGCCAGATCGCGGTGGTTGAGCAACAG
Organism: Streptomyces sp. NPDC001156; assembly: GCF_053598275.1. NCBI lineage: Bacteria > Bacillati > Actinomycetota > Actinomycetes > Kitasatosporales > Streptomycetaceae > Streptomyces > Streptomyces sp. NPDC001156. The sequence goes on from NZ_JBSFJX010000160.1 coordinate 700, forward strand.
GACGAGCGCCTCGAACGCCCGCCGGTCCCCCGCCATGCCCAGCCGGAAGGCGGCAACCTCCCGGGCCCACAGCGGCCGGCCGGGCTCGGCCAGCACGGCGGCCAGCTCGTCGGGGTCGTCGGTCGCCATCAGCCGCTCGTACACCGCGGACCCACCGGCCTCGGTCCGGACACGCTCGGTGAGGGATCGCGACGCTTCGTCCATATCGCCGAGCCTAGGGGCCCTCGCCAAAGCCGGGGACCTGCATCACAAACTCGGGGCTGGCGCGCTCGTTACTCGCGGGTTAAGCTCAATCGAGCGAGTTACCCACTCGTGCGACTCGCAGCGGCCTGGTGACGCAGCCGCTGTGAGGCTGGTCGGTTCGGTACTTCGTGTACTTCGTACGACCCGGCTCCGGGACAGAGCCGGTCGGATCACTTCTACGGGCGTGTGCACGCCCGTGTACGGCACCGGGCGTGTGCGCTCGTCAGCCCGGCAGACACCCGCAACCACCGCACTGTGTGCGCCCGTAGACAGATCCGGGCGCACTCCTCAGTCGTCACCTTCTTTTGGAGTCCGCGATGGCCACTCCCCTGTCCGACACCCCTCTGTCCCCGTTCAAGACCATTGCCGTCGTCGGCCTCGGCACCATGGGCACCGGCATCGCCGAGGTGCTGGCCCGGGCCGGCCGCGAGGTCGTCGGCATCGACATCAGTGAGATCGCGGCCGGCAAGGCCGTCGCCGCCCTGGAGGCCGCCACCGCCCGCGCGGTCGACCGCGGTCGCCTGACCGAGCAGGAACGCGACGACGCCCTCGCCCGTTTCCGGACGTTCACCGACCTGCGGGCCGCGGCCGACGCCGATCTGGTCATCGAAGTGGTGCCCGAGTCGTACGAGATCAAGCAGCAGGTCCTGCGCGCCCTCGACGGCATCGTGCGCCCGGACGCCGTCCTCGCCACCGGTACCAACGCCCTGTCCGTCACGCGTCTCGCGGCCGACTCGGCCCATCCGGAGCGGGTCCTCGGACTCCACTTCTTCAACCCCGCGCCGGCGATGCGGCTGGTCGAGGTCGTCTCCTCCGTGCTGACCGCGCCCGCCGCCGTCACCGCCGTCACCAACCTCGCCCTCGACCTGGGCAAGGAGCCCGTCGCGGTGGGCGACCGGCCCGGATTCGTCGCCGACGGGCTGCTGTTCGGCTACCTCAACCAGGCCGCCGCGATGTACGAGGCCAAGTACGCCTCGCGGGAGGACATCGACGCCGCGATGAAGCTGGGCTGCGGGCTTCCCATGGGCCCGCTCGCCCTGCTCGACCTGATCGGCGTCGACACGGCCCGCACCGTCCTGGAGGCCATGTACGCCGCCTCCCGCGACCGTCTGCACGCTCCCGCGCCGATCCTCCGGCAGCTCAGCGATGCGGGTCTGACGGGCCGTAAGTCGGGGCGCGGCTTCTACACGTACGAGGCTCCCGGCAGCCCGGTCGTCGTCCGCGACGCGCTGACCCCGCTGGACGGCGCGTCCCTGGTGCAGGGCCGTCCCGTCGCCTCGGTCGGCGTCGCCGGTTCGGGCACCATGGCCTCCGGCATTGCCGAGGTCTTCGCCAAGGCCGGGTACGAGGTCGTCCTCGCCGCCCGGACCGAGGAGAAGGCCCAGGCCGCGCGGGCCCGGATCGGCAAGTCGCTGGCTCGCTCGGTCGACAAGGGCCGGATGACCTCCGAGGCGGCCGCCCAGACGCTCGACCGGATCCGGCCGACGGGCTCCTACGACGACTTCGCGGACGTCGACCTGGCCCTGGAGGCGGTCGCCGAGGACCTGGAGATCAAGAGGCAGCTGTTCGCCACGTTCGACAAGGTCTGCAAGCCCGGCGCGATCCTCGCCACCACCACCTCCTCGCTGCCGGTCGTCGCCTGTGCCCGGGCCACCTCGCGCCCGCAGGACGTGATCGGCATGCACTTCTTCAACCCGGCCCCGGCCATGAAGCTGGTCGAGGTGGTCAGTACCGTGCTGACCGCGGACGATGTGCAGGCGACGGTGCGCGAGCTGTGCACCTCGATCAAGAAGCACCCGGTCGACTGCGGCGACCGCGCCGGGTTCATCGTGAACGCCCTGCTGTTCCCGTACCTCAACAACGCGATCAAGATGGTGCAGGAGCACTACGCGTCCCTCGACGACATCGACGCGGCGATGAAGCTGGGCGGCGGCTACCCGATGGGCCCGTTCGAACTGCTCGACGTCGTCGGCCTCGATGTCTCGCTGGCCATCGAGAAGGTGCTGCACCGGGAGTTCCGGGACCCGGGCCTCGCCCCGGCTCCGCTCCTGGAACACCTGGTGGCCGCGGGCTGCCTCGGCCGCAAGACCGGCCGTGGCTTCCGCGAATATGCCAAGCGCTGACCGGCCCGGCGACTGGTTCCGAGGCGGCGCCGACTGGGGCGGACTGCTCGATCCGAACGGCGACCCCCCGCCCGCACAGGGCGGGGGTGACCCCGGACGTGCGCATCATCCTGCACGCATGCAGTACGTTCGGGTCATGTCCCAGCCCGCCAAGTCCTCACGTACACCAGCTGCTCCCGACGCGCCGGAGAGTGCCGCAGGCAGTCGCGCCGCCGCCCAGCGGCTCAAGATGCGCCGGGAGCTGGCGGCCGCGGCGATGGAACTGTTCGCCACGAAAGGGTACGAAGCAACCACCGTCGACGAGATCGCGGCGGCAGCCGGGGTCGCCCGGCGCACCTTCTTCCGCCACTTCCGCTCCAAGGAAGAGGCGATCTTCCCGGACCACGACGACACCCTGGTGCGGGCCGAGGCGGTGCTCAATGCCGCTCCGGCGCACGAGCACCCGCTGGACACCGTGTGCCGCGGCATCAAGGAAGTCATGAAGATGTACGCGGCCCGACCGGAGATCTCCGTGCAGCGCTACAAGCTGACACGGGAGGTGCCGACGCTGCGCGAGGCGGAGATCGCTTCGGTCGCCCGCTACGAGCGGCTCTTCACCCGCTATCTGCTCGGCCACTTCGACGAGCACGCGCACGACGACGACGCGAACGACGATCCGCTGCTGGCGGAGGTCGCCGCGTCGGCGGTGGTCACCGCGCACAACCACGTCCTGCGGCGCTGGCTGCGGGCCGGCGGTCAGGGGGACGTGGAGACCCAGCTCGACCATGCCTTCGCCATTGTGCGCAGGACCTTCGGCACCGGGATCGGGGCCGGGCGCGGGAGTGCGCCGCGCACCGCGCCGGCCGCCGTGGCGACACAGGGCGAGGTGCTGGTGACGGTGGCCAGGACCGACGCACCGCTCGACGAGGTCATGCGGACCATCGAACAGGCACTCAAGGAACACTCCTAGCAGTACCCGGGCCCTCACAAAGCCCTTCGGCGCCCTCCACGGACCGGCGGCGGCATCCGATGCCGCCGCCGGTCCGTTCCTTTTGCCCCTACTCGTCAGTAACTTTGATCGATCATCGCTCATTTGTTGCGTAAAGATTTCATCTGAGAGCAATATCTGGCACCCAGTGCCTTGCGAGGTGACACGCCGTGCCATACGTTGGTCTTGTCCGGGCGGCCGGCGTGCAGAGACCTTTCGTACGCCGGCTGTCCCCGCAAGCCTCCCTCGGTGAGCGCGCCCGGACGCCTGCGTCACAGGCAACTTCTCGCGCCACAAAGCGCTGCCACAGCACCACTGAGCCGAACCGACGGCACACCGCTCACACCAGCAGCAGCACCGACGTATCCCTCAGCGTCTCCCCTCAAGACGCCATTCGCCGGAGGCAACAACGTGAAGGACATCCTGGACGCGATTCAGTCGGGGACGGCCACGTCCGCCGACTTCGCCGCACTCCCGCTCCCCGAGTCGTACCGCGCGGTGACCGTGCACAAGGACGAGACGGAGATGTTCGCCGGGCTCACCACCCGCGACAAGGACCCCCGCAAGTCCATACACGTGGACGATGTCCCGCTGCCCGAGCTCGGCCCGGGCGAGGCCCTGGTGGCCGTCATGGCATCCTCGGTCAACTACAACTCGGTGTGGACCTCGATCTTCGAGCCGCTGCCGACCTTCGGCTTCCTGGAGCGCTACGGCAAGCTCTCCGAGCTCACCAAGCGCCACGACCTGCCGTACCACATCATCGGCTCCGACCTCGCCGGCGTGGTCCTGCGCACCGGCCCCGGCGTCAACGCCTGGCAGCCGGGCGACGAGGTCGTCGCGCACTGCCTCTCGGTGGAACTGGAGTCCTCCGACGGCCACAACGACACGATGCTCGACCCCGAGCAGCGGATCTGGGGCTTCGAGACCAACTTCGGCGGCCTCGCCGAGATCGCGCTCGTCAAGTCCAACCAGCTGATGCCGAAGCCCGGCCACCTCAGCTGGGAGGAGGCCGCCGCCCCGGGCCTGGTCAACTCCACCGCCTACCGGCAGCTCGTCTCCCGCAACGGCGCCCAGATGAAGCAGGGCGACAACGTGCTGATCTGGGGCGCGAGCGGCGGCCTCGGTTCGTACGCGACCCAGTTCGCGCTCGCGGGCGGCGCCAACCCCATCTGTGTCGTCTCCTCGCCGGCCAAGGCGGAGATCTGCCGCTCGATGGGTGCCGAGGCGATCATCGACCGCACCGCCGAGGACTACAAGTTCTGGAAGGACGAGCACACCCAGGACCCGAAGGAGTGGAAGCGCTTCGGCAAGCGCATCCGCGAGCTGACCGGCGGCGAGGACGTCGACATCGTCTTCGAGCACCCCGGCCGCGAGACCTTCGGCGCCTCGGTCTACGTCACCCGCAAGGGCGGCACGATCGTCACCTGCGCATCGACTTCGGGCTACAACCACGAGTACGACAACCGCTACCTGTGGATGTCCCTGAAGCGGATCATCGGCTCGCACTTCGCCAACTACCGCGAGGCCTGGGAGGCCAACCGGCTCATCGCGAAGGGCAAGATCCACCCGACGCTGTCGAAGGTGTACTCGTTGGACGAGACCGGTCAGGCCGCGTTCGACGTGCACCGCAACCTCCACCAGGGCAAGGTCGGCGTGCTGTGCCTCGCCCCCGAGGAGGGCCTGGGCGTGCGCGACGGGGAGATGCGCGCCAAGCACCTCGACGCCATCAACCGCTTCCGGAACATCTGAGGACACCGGAGGTCATAGATGACTGAGCGTCAGAAAGCGCCCGCGGCCGAGGCCGCGCCTGCGTCGAAAGAGCCGCAGGCCCAGAAGAGCAAGGACCGCCCGTGGCTGATGCGCACGTACGCCGGTCACTCCACGGCCGAGGCGTCCAACGAGCTGTACCGGCGCAACCTCGCCAAGGGCCAGACCGGCCTGTCGGTGGCGTTCGACCTGCCGACTCAGACCGGCTACGACTCCGACCACATCCTCGCCCGCGGCGAGGTCGGCCGGGTCGGCGTGCCGATCGCGCACCTCGGTGACATGCGTCGGCTGTTCCAGGACATACCCCTGGAGCAGATGAACACCTCGATGACCATCAACGCCACGGCCATGTGGCTGCTGGCGCTCTACCAGGTCGTCGCGGAGGAGCAGGGCGCGGACATCACCAAGCTCCAGGGCACGACCCAGAACGACATCGTCAAGGAGTACCTGTCGCGCGGTACGCATGTCTTCCCGCCGGGGCCTTCGCTCCGGCTGACGACGGACATGATCGCGTACACGGTCTCCCACATCCCGAAGTGGAACCCGATCAACATCTGCAGCTACCACCTGCAGGAGGCGGGCGCCACGCCGGTGCAGGAGATCGCGTACGCGATGTCCACCGCGATCGCCGTCCTCGACGCGGTGCGCGACAGCGGCCAGGTGCCGCAGGAGCGCATGGGCGATGTCGTCGGCCGTATCTCCTTCTTCGTGAACGCGGGCGTCCGCTTCATCGAGGAGATGTGCAAGATGCGGGCGTTCGGCCGCATCTGGGACCGGATCACTCGTGAGCGGTACGGCATCCAGGACCCCAAGCACCGCCGCTTCCGCTACGGCGTCCAGGTCAACTCCCTGGGCCTGACGGAGGCACAGCCGGAGAACAACGTCCAGCGGATCGTGCTGGAGATGCTGGCGGTGACCCTCTCCAAGGACGCACGCGCGCGTGCCGTGCAGCTCCCGGCCTGGAACGAGGCGCTGGGCCTGCCCCGGCCCTGGGACCAGCAGTGGTCGCTGCGCATCCAGCAAGTACTCGCGCACGAGAGCGACCTGCTGGAGTACGAGGACATCTTCGAGGGCTCGAAGGTCATCGAGGCCAAGGTCGGCGAACTGGTCGAGGAGTCGTTCGCCGAGATCGAGCGGATCCAGGAGATGGGCGGCGCGATGGCCGCCGTCGAGTCGGGCTACCTCAAGTCGCAGCTCGTCGCCTCGCACGCCGAGCGCAGGGCTCGTATCGAGGGCGGCCAGGAGAAGATCATCGGCGTCAATATCTTCGAGACGACCGAGCCCAACCCGCTGACGGCCGACCTGGACACCGCGATCCAGACGGTCGACCCGGCAGTCGAGGCACGCGTCATCGCCTCCCTCCAGCACTGGCGCGACACCCGCTACCAGCCGCCGTTCAACCACCCCCGCCCCTGCAAGGCGCTGGAGCGGCTGAAGGAGGCGGCCAAGGGCAGCGAGAACCTGATGGAGGCCACCCTGGAGTGTGCCCGCGCCGGGGTCACGACCGGGGAGTGGGCCGGCGCACTGCGCGAGGTGTTCGGCGAGTTCCGCGCACCGACCGGCGTGTCGTCCGCCCCGGTCGCGGTGGCCGCCGAGGAGGGCACGGCGCTGGCCCAGGTGCGCCGCAAGGTGGATCTGACGGCCCAGGACCTCGGCATCGGCAAGCTCCGCTTCCTGGTGGGCAAGCCGGGCCTGGACGGGCACTCCAACGGCGCCGAGCAGATCGCCGTACGGGCCCGCGACGCCGGGTTCGAGGTGGTCTACCAGGGCATCAGGCTGACGCCCGAACAGATAGTGGACGCCGCCCTCGCGGAGGACGTGCACGCGGTGGGCCTGTCCATCCTCTCCGGCTCCCACGCGCAGTTGGTGCCGGACGTGCTGGACCGGCTGCGCGAGGCCGGCGCCACCGACATTCCGGTGATCGCGGGCGGAATCATTCCCAGCGCCGACGCCGAGCAGCTCAGGGCCGCTGGAGTGGCCGCGGTCTTCACCCCGAAGGACTTCGACATCACCGGAATCATCGGCCGTATCGTCGACGAGATCCGGAAAGCGAACAAGCTCGACCCTCTGGAGGTCCCCGCATGACAACCCCTGTCAACCGCCTTCGTCCGCGGCGCTCCTGCCTGGCGGTACCGGGCTCGAACCCCCGCTTCCTGGAGAAGGCGCAGGGCCTCCCCGCCGACCAGGTCTTCCTCGACCTGGAGGACGCGTGCGCGCCGCTGGCCAAGCCCGAGGCGCGGCACACCATCGTCAAGTTCCTCAACGAGGGCGACTGGACGGGCAAGACGCGGGTCGTGCGGGTCAACGACTGGACGACCGAGTGGACGTACCGCGACGTCGTGACGGTGGTCGAGGGCGCGGGTCCGAACCTGGACTGCATCATGCTGCCGAAGGTGCAGGACGCCCAGCAGATCGTGGCGCTCGACCTGCTGCTGACCCAGATCGAGAAGACCATGGGCTTCGAGGTCGGCCGGATCGGCATCGAGGCGCAGATCGAGAACGCTCAGGGCCTCAACAACGTCAATGAGATCGCCCAGGCCTCCTCGCGTATCGAGACGATCATCTTCGGCCCGGCCGACTTCATGGCGTCGATCAACATGAAGTCGCTGGTCGTGGGCGAGCAGCCGCCCGGCTACCCGGCGGACGCCTACCACTACATCCTGATGAAGATCCTCATGGCCGCCCGCGCCAACAACCTCCAGGCGATCGACGGCCCCTACCTGCAGATCCGCAACGTCGACGGCTTCCGCGAGGTGGCGGGTCGTGCCGCCGCACTCGGCTTCGACGGCAAGTGGGTGCTCCACCCGGGTCAGGTGGACGCCGCCAACGAGGTGTTCTCGCCGGCCCAGGAGGACTACGACCACGCCGAGCTGATCCTGGACGCGTACGACTACTACACGTCCGAGGCGGGTGGCAAGAAGGGTTCGGCGATGCTCGGCGACGAGATGATCGACGAGGCCAGCCGCAAGATGGCCCTGGTCATCGCGGGCAAGGGACGCGCAGCCGGCATGCAGCGCACCAGCACGTTCGAGATCCCGGAGGCCTGAGCGCCATGCAGTTCGGACGCACCTACGAGGAGTTCGAGGTCGGGGCGACGTACAAGCACTGGCCGGGCAAGACGGTCACGGAGTACGACGACCACCTGTTCTGTCTCCTCACCATGAACCACCACCCGCTCCACATGGACACGAACTATGCGGAGAAGACGACGGACTTCGGCCAGAACGTCGTCGTCGGCAACTACATCTACTCGCTGCTGCTCGGCATGTCCGTCCCGGACATCTCCGGCAAGGCGATCGCCAACCTGGAGATCGAGTCGCTCAAGCACGTGGCGCCGACGTTCCACGGCGACACGATCTACGGCGAGACCACCGTGCTGGACAAGTGGCCGTCGAAGTCGAAGAACGACCGCGGCATCGTCCACGTCGAGACCAAGGGCTACAAGCAGGACGGCACGCTGGTGTGCGTGTTCCGCCGCAAGGTGATGGTCCCCACCGAGACGTACATCAAGGAGCGCGGCGGCGAGCAGCCCGGCCGCCCGGAGCTCAAGTCCCAGGAGAAGTGATGAGTCGCCTCGCCCAGACCCACGGTCTGACAGACGTCCAGCAGGAGATCCTCTCCACCGTCCGCGACTTCGTGGACAAGGAGATCATCCCCGTCGCGACCGAGCTGGAGCACCGCGACGAGTACCCGCAGCAGATCGTCGACGGCCTCAAGGAGCTGGGGCTGTTCGGTCTGATGATCCCCGAGGAGTACGGGGGCCTGGGCGAGTCGCTGCTGACCTACGCGCTGTGCGTGGAGGAGATCGCCCGCGGCTGGATGTCGGTCTCCGGCATCATCAACACGCACTTCATCGTGGCGTACATGCTCAAGCAGCACGGCACCGAGGAGCAGAAGGACCACTTCCTTCCGAAGATGGCCCTCGGCGAGATCCGCGGTGCCTTCTCGATGTCCGAGCCCGGCCTCGGCTCCGATGTGTCGGCGATCACGTCCAAGGCGGTGAAGGACGGCGAGGAGTACGTCCTGAACGGCCAGAAGATGTGGCTGACGAACGGCGGCACGTCCACGCTCGTCGCCGTGCTCGTCCGGAGTGACGAAGGACACCCCGAGGGCACCGCGCCCCACAAGTCGATGACGACCTTCCTGGTCGAGAAGGAGCCCGGCTTCGGCGAGGTCCGCCCCGGCCTCACCATCCCCGGCAAGATCGACAAGATGGGTTACAAGGGTGTCGACACCACGGAACTGATCATGGACGGACTGCGCATTCCGGCCGACCGGGTGCTCGGCGGGGTCACCGGCCGCGGGTTTTACCAAATGATGGACGGCGTCGAGGTCGGCCGGGTAAACGTCGCGGCGCGTGGCTGCGGCGTCGCTCAGCGTGCCTTCGAGCTCGGCGTCGCGTACGCCCAGCAGCGACACACCTTCGGCAAGCCGATCGCCCAGCATCAGGCCATTCAGTTCAAACTGGCGGAAATGGCCACCAAGGTCGAAGCCGCGCATGCCATGATGGTGAACGCGGCACGCAAAAAGGACTCCGGGGAGCGAAACGACCTCGAGGCGGGCATGGCGAAGTACCTGGCCTCCGAGTACTGCAAGGAGGTCGTGGAGGACGCCTTCCGGATCCACGGCGGCTACGGCTTCTCGAAGGAGTACGAGATCGAGAGGCTCTACCGCGAGGCCCCGATGCTGCTGATCGGCGAGGGTACCGCCGAGATCCAGAAAATGATCATCGGCCGCCGACTGCTCGAAGAGTATCGACTCCAGGGCTAGATATCCTGATACGGGGTGTTTTCTTCGCGAAGAAGATCACACCCCGTCAACCTCCTTCGGCCGCCGACTCGGCTTCCTGGCTTGCCCAGTTGCGGTCCGCGACCGGTACGATCGCCGGAAAGCCGCCGTCCCCCGTTGAAGCGCGGCATCATCCGCTACGAAGGTCATCCATGCCCCACAGCCAAACCTCTGCACCACGGGACAGCCTTGTCAGCGTACGCCTCGCGCGCGGAGCATCGCCGTGGCTTCTCCCGACCGTTGCCACCGCAGCGCTCAGCCTGGCCCGTGCACGCCGCTCCGGCGCTGCCAGGGCCGTGGCCGTGCCCGCCACCGCCCTCGCGGCGGGCATGCTGTGGTTCTTCCGCGACCCCGAGCGCGAGATCGCTCAGGGCCGGGTCATCTCGCCCGCCGACGGTGTGGTGCAGAGCATCATGCCGTGGAAGGACGGACGCACCCGCGTCGCGATCTTCATGAGCCCGCTCAACGTCCACGTGAACCGCGCGCCGCTGGCCGGCACCGTCACGTCGGTCGAGCACGTCCCTGGCGGCTTTGTTCCCGCTTTCAACAAGGAGAGCGAGAACAACGAGCGCGTAGTCTGGCACTTCGACACCGAACTCGGCGACATCGAGATGATCCAGATCGCCGGCGCGGTGGCCCGCCGTATCGTCCCCTACATCCCGCAGGGCACGAAGGTCGAGCAGGGCGACCGCATCGGTCTGATCCGCTTCGGCTCGCGCGTCGACCTCTACCTGCCCGAGGGCGTGGAGGTCGCGGTCGAGGTCGGGCAGAAGACCGTGGCTGGGGTGACTCGTCTTGACCGTGATTGATCCCGATACCAAGTCCGACTGGGTGCCGGAGGCCGACGAGGTGTCCGACGAGGAGGAGATGCCGCTCTCACTCCGCCTCTCGATAGCGGACACCCTCACCCTAGGCAACGCCACCTGCGGGTTCATGGCGGTGTACTTCACCACCACCGGCATCCTGATCCCGCACCTGACGGGCGACGACCAGTCGGCGGGCATGGCCCGGCACAGCGCTGCCACGGCCGTGATCCTTATGCTCTGCGCCGCGGTCTTCGACCTGTTCGACGGCCTGGTGGCGAGGAAGCTGCGCTCCTCCCCCATGGGCGCCGAACTCGACAACCTCTCCGATCTGATCAGCTTCGGTCTGGCTCCGGCCTACTTCGTCCTGGTCTACGGCATGGTCGCCGACGACGCGCACCAGAGAGTGGCCGCGGTCGGGGCGATCGTGGTGCTGCTCGCGGTCGTGCTTCGGCTCGCGCGCTTCTCGTGTGTGACACCGACGAACGGCATGTTCCAGGGCATGCCCTCACCGTTCGGTGCGCTCACGGTGGTCTCCATCGTCCTGCTGGAGCTGCCCTTCTTCGCCACGCTCCTGGCGATCCTGGGCACGGCGTGGCTGATGGTGAGCCGGGTGGAGTACCCGAAGCCGCGCGGCCGTCTCGCGGTGGCCATGCTGTTCTGGATCGTGCTGTCGATGGGCCTCCTGGTGGCCTGGGCCTTCGACGCGCCGAGCGGCCAGCTCCTGCTCCAGACGGGCTGCGCGCTGCAGCTGGTCATGGGGGCGGTCATCCCGCTCTTCGCGACCGCTCGCCGCGTGAACAACTTCCGCGACAACCGCCGAGAGGCGCGTGCGGCGCAGCTCCCGTAGCACTGCGCTCGTCGTGTACGAGGGCCCCGGACCCGGATGGGTTCGGGGCCCTTCGCTTTGTGGCCGCGCCCGGAAGCGGTCGCCCCCAGCGGGGGCCGGGGCCCGTCCGGGCTCGGCTCAGCTCAGGAAGTCGCGCGCGATCCGCTCCGCCACCCGCTCCAGAATCGGTCCCGCATCCGCGATGCACCTCGCGACATCCGGTTCGACCTCGGTCAGCGGGTACGCGCGCCGGATCCCGGCCCCCGCCAGCGCTTCCCTGGGCAGCGCCAGCCGGCCGCACACCGCGACCACCTCCTTGCCGGCGGCCCGCGCGGCCGCAGCGACCCCCGCCGGCGCCTTGCCGTGCAGTGTCTGCCGATCCAGCGACCCCTCGCCCGTGATCACCAGCGAGGCCCGCTCGAGCGCCGGAGCGAAGCCCAGGACGTCCAGCATGACCTCGATACCGGGCCGGAAACGCGCACCCAGCACCAGCGCCCCGAACCCGATACCGCCCGCGGCTCCGGCCCCCGGCGAGGTGGCGTACTCCGCCGTCCCGGGACCCGTCGCCTCCCCCAGCACCTTGGCGTAGTGCGCGAGCGCCGCGTCCAGCACCGCCACGTCCTCCGGCGAGGCACCCTTCTGCGGCCCGTAGACCGCCGCCGCGCCCTTCGGCCCGGTCAGCGGATTGTCGACATCGCTCGCCAGCACCAGGTCCACCGAGGACAGCCGCCGGTCAAGCCCGGACAGATCGGCTCGGGCGAGGGCGGCCAGTCCGCCGCCGCCCGGCGTCACCGGCTCCCCGTCCACGTCCAGGAACCGCGCCCCGAGCGCGGACAGCATCCCCGCGCCCCCGTCCGTCGTCGCGCTGCCGCCGACCCCGAACACGATCGTGCGCGCCCCGGCGTCGAGCGCGGCGCGCAGCAGTTCCCCGGAGCCGTACGTGGACGCGGTCAGCGGCGCATACACCCCGGCCGGCAGCCGCTGCAGCCCGCTGGCCTCGGCCATCTCCACGACCGCGGTGTCGCCGCGCAGCGCGAACGCGGCCGTCACCTCATGGCCGAGCGGCCCCGCAACCCATACCTCACGCCGCTCGAACCCGGCCGCGACAGCCGCGTCCACGGTGCCGTCGCCCCCGTCGGCCACGGGCAGCGCCTCGATCTCCAGCCCCGGCACCACTCTGCGCAGTCCCGTCGCGACCCGCTCCGCAACCTGTACGGCCGTCAGTGAGCCCTTGAACTTGTCAGCGGCGATGAGCACCCGATGTGCCGTCCGAGTGCCTTTCACAGCAGCGTCCGCCACCCGCATTCCCCTTGCTCTTCGAGCCTTGCGCATGTCAAGGCAGTCGCGCCACTGCGACCTTAACCAACGGGCGCGCCGGCCGCCATGCCCCGTCCGGCCCCCGGGACCCCGCGCAAGGGCCTGTGGAAATGGGTAGACCTTCAGCCATGACCCCTGAGGGCATCGAGCTCGCCGACCGCATCCTCGGAGGCTGGCTCGGCCGGATCGCGGGCAACATGCTCGGCAAGCCGGTCGAGCAGGGCGACCTGTGGACGCGGGAGCGCATCGACCGCTACCTGCGGCAGGCCTCGGCCCTGCCGCTCACCGACTACCTGCCGGAGCCCGCCACCGAGAGCGACGGCTTCGAGTTGCGGCCGGAGTGGCGCCAGTGTGTACGCGGCCGCATCCACGGAAGCTGCCGCGACGACGACGTCGACTACGCGATCCTCGGCCTCGACCTGCTCGAGACGCACGGCTTCGGCTTCGGCACCGAGCAGGTGGGCGACCTGTGGCTGCTGCGGCTGCCGTATCTGCAGACGTTCACGGCCGAGCGGGCCGCCTACCGCAACCTCGCCAACGGACTGAAACCCCCGCTCACGGCCACGTACGACAACCCCTACCAGGAGTGGATCGGCGCCCTGATCCGCGCCGACGTCTACGGCTGGACCCGCCCCGGCGTCCCCTACCAGGCCGCCTCACTGGCGCGCCGGGACGCCGTCCTGTCCCACACCGGCAACGGCGTGTACGGCGCGATGTGGGCGGCCGCGCTGATCTCGGCGGCGTTCACCGCGCCCACGGTCCGGCACGCGCTGGACTCCGCGCTGACCGTGATCCCGGCCGGCAGCCGCCTCGCCCGCACCGTGCGCCGGGTCGTCTCGCTCCACGAGACCCGGCTGAGCTGGGAGGAGACGCTAGACACGGTCGCCGAGGAGACGGCCGGACTCGGCTGGATCCACACCGTCCCCAACGCCGCGGTACTCACGGCCGGGCTTCTGTACGGCGACGGCGACTTCACCCGCACGATCACGCTGACCGTCCGGGGCGGCCTGGACACCGACTCCAACGGCGCCACCGCCGGCTCGGTAGCCGGAGTCCTCACCGGGGCGCAGGCCATCCCCGCGCAATGGAAGGACCCCCTCGAGGACACGGTGCGCAGCGCGGTCTTCGGCTTCGACTGCGTAAGTATCAGCGAACTGGCGGACCGAACGCTGCGCCTCGCGCACACGGAATCGCGGTGAGCCGCCGGCCGTCGGGGGACCGGGCGGGACGTCCACGGCGGCTCGATACGCTTCATCAATGAGCACTCCAGACTTCGCCACATACATCGCGGGCCTCCCCCGCGTCCTCGCCGGGGCCGCCGTACTGTTCCAGGACGGCGCGGGGCGGGTGCTGCTCGTCGAGCCCAACTACCGCGAGGGCTGGGCGCTGCCGGGCGGCACCATCGAGTCGGACGACGGCGAGACCCCGCGCCAGGGCGCGCGCCGCGAGACGCTGGAGGAGATCGGTCTCGACATCGAGCTCGGCCGGCTGCTCGCCGTGGACTGGGTGCACTTCACGGGACGCCCGCCGCTGGTCGCGTACCTCTACGACGGCGGAGTCCTCGACGAAGAGGCTCTCAAGGCGATCCGCCTTCAGGAAGAGGAGCTGCTGTCCTGGCGCCTCGTGCCGCGCGAGGAACTCACCGAGTATCTGCCCGGCACCCTGGGCCGCCGTGTGCTGGCCGCACTGGACGTCCTCGCCGCCGGCCCGGGCACGGCGGAACTGGAGAACGGCCACCGGGTCGGCTGACCCGTCCCGCCCTTCCTCCGCGGAGCGCCGATATCCGTTCGCCGCCCCGCGGCGGTCCGCCCTACGCTCGGTCCCATGACCAAGCCCCGCGTCGCGATCCTCAGTGGTGCCGGTATCTCGACGGATTCCGGGATCCCCGACTACCGCGGGCCCAACGGCCTGTGGCGGAAGGACCCCGAAGCCGAGAAGCTCGTGACGTACGAGTACTACATGGGCGATCCCGAGATCCGGCGGCGCTCTTGGCAGATGCGGCGCAAGAACCGCACACTCAAGGCCGAGCCCAACGCCGCGCACCGCGCCGTGGCCGAGCTGGAGCACTCCGGGGTGCCCGTGCGGGTCATCACGCAGAACGTCGACGGGCTCCACCAGCTCGCCGGAATGCCCGCCCGCAAGGTCCTGGAACTGCACGGCAGCGCCCGCAGCTTCGTGTGCACGAATTGTCATGCCCGCGGCCCCATGGAGGACGCCCTCGCCCGCGTCGAGGCTGGCGAGGAGGACCCGCCCTGCCTGAACTGCGGCGGCATCCTCAAATCGGCCACCGTGATGTTCGGTGAACGACTCGACCCGGTCGTGCTCGGCGAGGCCGTCGCCATCACCAAGGCGTGCCAGGTGTTCATCGCCGTCGGCAGCAGCCTGCAGGTGCAGCCCGCCGCCGGGCTCGCGGGCGTGGCGGCCGACCACGGAGCCCGCCTGATCATCGTCAACGCGGAGCCGACACCGTACGACGACCGCGCCGAGGAGATCGTCCGCGAGCCGATCGGCGCCGCGCTGCCCGAACTACTGCGCGGCCTGACCGCCGCGAGCGGCCAGGGCTGACCGCGGCCCCGAGCCGTCCGTGGTCGCCGAGCGTCTCGACCCCGCCCCGTCGCCGCTGCTCGGGGGGCGGGGTCTCTCCCGGGGGGCCGGAGACGTCGCAGGCCAGCATGGGGTGGCTCGCGCTGGGGCCCGCCAGGTCACCCCGTGTCAGTCCGCGCCCGCCAGCGCGGCGCCGGGGTCCGAGAACGCGCCCGCCTGCTTGCGGTACGCGCCGGGCGACATTCCCGTGACGCGCTTGAAGGCCACGCTGAGTGCGCTCTCCGACCCGTATCCGACCGAGTGCGCGATGAGGGCGACCGTGTCGGTGCTCGCCCGCAGCTGCCGGGAGGCGAGTTCGATCCGCCAGCGGGTCAGGTACTCCAGCGGTCCCTGCCCGACCGTCTCCTTGAAGCGCGCCGCCAGCGTGGACCGCGACACGGCGCTCGCTTGCGCCAGTTCGGCCACCGTCCAGGAACGCACCGGGTCTTCGTGCATCGACGCCAGCGCCGCGGCCACCACGGGGTCGGCGAGGCCGGACAGCCACCCCGACACCGCGTGCGGCTGACGGGCGAGGTGCAGCCGCAGAACGTGGATGAGCATGACGACGGCGAGGTGCTCGGCGACCAGCGTCGAGGCCGGCGGCCTGTGGTGCAGTTCCTGTTCGATGGCGGTCAGCGCCCACTCCACGGCATCCGCCTGCTCGGTTCCCGCGGGCACGTGGACGACCGGGGGCAGCCCGTCCAGCAGCAGCTCCTGCGCCCGCTCGCCAAAGGAGAAGCGGCCGCCGATCAGGTACACATCGTCACCGGTACCGACCCGCGCGACGCCGCCCGTCGCCCTCGCGAAGACGGGGCCGGCGTCCACCGCGGTGGCCTCGGGGTCACTGCTCAGGGTGAAGCGCAGCGGGCGAGTGAGCAGGTAGCAGTCGCCGGCCACCAGCTCGATCGGTTCCGGGAGCCCGTCGACCTCCAGCCGGCACCGTCCGCGTCTGACGGCGTTGAACTTCACGCCGGAGGGTGGGGCGAACCGCACGGCCCAGCGCCCTCCCGCCGCCAGGGCGGTCGACAGATGGCTGCGCGTCTCCAGGAGGGCCAGCACGTCCTCCAGTGGATCCATGAGCACCTCCTCTGGACGATGGCTGAAGAAGTTCGGACGACAAGTTATACATCGTCCAGCGGTGCGGTCCTACGGTGAGTGGCGTACGTGACATCGCACCTCAGGAAAGACTGCCCGTGAACGCCGAATCCCGACTCACCACCCCCTTCCACTCCCACGCCACGGCCGCCGAGGTGATCGACGGTGTGGACCTCACCGGACGCCGCGCCGTGGTCACCGGCGGCGCCTCCGGTATCGGTACCGAGACGGTCCGGGCCCTCGCCGTCGCCGGCGCGGAGGTCACCGTGGCCACCCGTCGTCCGGAGACCGCCGAACCGCTGGTCCGTGAACTCGCTGCCGCCCCTGGTGCCGGATCCGTGCGGGCCGAGGCGCTCGACCTGGCGGACATCGACTCCGCCCTGGCCTTCGCGCGGGCGTGGCGCGGTCCGCTGGACATCCTCGTGGCCAACGCCGGGATCATGGCGCTTCCCACGCGACAGGTCAGCGCAGAGGGCTGGGAGCTGCAACTCGCCACCAACTTCCTCGGTCACTTCGCCCTCGCCGACGCCCTCCACCCCGCGCTGCGCGCGTCGGGCTCGGCGCGCGTCGTGGTCGTCAGTTCCGGGGCCCACCTGAACTCGCCCTTCGACTTCGACGACCCGCACTTCGAGCGGCGTCCGTACGACCCCTGGGTGGCCTACGGACAGTCCAAGACGGCCGATGTGCTCCTCGCCGTGGGTGCCCGCCGGTGGGCGGACGACGGCATCACGGCCAATGCGGTCGCCCCCGGATACATCCTCACCAACCTCCAGCGCCATCTCGACGACGACACCATGCGCTCGTTCGGCGTGATGGACGACGAGGGGAACCTGACTCCGCTGCCGTACTACAAGACCCCGGCCCAGGGCGCCGCGACATCCGTGCTGCTGGCCGCATCGCCGCTGGTCAAGGGCGTGACCGGCCGCTACTTCGAGGACAACCAGGAGGCACCGGTCGTATCGGACGGCGACAACCGGCCCAGCCGGGTGGCCGCTCACGCCCTCGACCAGCAGGCGGCGGACCGGCTGTGGGACCAGGCCGCCGACGCCGTACGCCGCTGACGTCCGCCCGCGGCGAGCGGAGCCGGTGAGGCGGCGGTGCCGGGCGTGAGTGCAGGCCCAGGCAGGGTCATACGCTGCCGTAGGCAGCTGGGGTACGCGTTTGCGGCCCGTGTCGTCGAGTCGGTAAGGGACCTC
>NZ_JBSFJX010000161.1:0-18243 GCF_053598275.1 Streptomyces sp. NPDC001156
CCGGGGGCGGCCCCGGCACCCCGGCGGTGCCGGGCCCGCCCGGTGTCCTGGGCCGCTCCCGCGCGGACTCAGTGCAGGTCGTCCTGGATGTCGGCCGCCTCGACCTCTTCCCGGGTGACGCCCAGCAGATAGAGCACGGTGTCCAGGAAGGGGAAGTTCACCGCGGTGTGCGCGGCCTCACGGACGACGGGCTTGGCATTGAAGGCGACACCCAGACCGGCCGCGTTCAGCATGTCGAGATCGTTGGCGCCGTCACCGATCGCCACGGTCTGCGCCAGCGGTACACCCGCCTCCGCCGCGAACCGGCGCAGCAGCCGCGCCTTGCCCGCCCGGTCGACGATCTCGCCGACGACCTTTCCGGTCAGCTTCCCGTCGACGATCTCCAGCGTGTTGGCCTGCGCGAAGTCGAGCCCGAGCCGCTCCTTGAGGTCCTCCGTGACCTGGGTGAACCCACCGGAGACGACCCCTACTTGGAAACCGAGCCGCTTCAGCGTCCGGATCAGGGTGCGCGCGCCCGGAGTGAGCCGGATCTCGGCGCGCACCTTGTCGACCACCGACGCGTCGAGCCCCTTGAGCAGCGCCACCCGGGCGTGCAGCGACTGTTCGAAGTCCAGCTCGCCGCGCATTGCGGCCGCCGTCACCTCGGCGACCTCCGCCTGACAGCCGGCGTGCGCCGCGAACAGTTCGATGACCTCGTCCTGGATGAGCGTCGAGTCCACGTCCATGACGACCAGACGCTGCGCCCGGCGGTGCAGACCCGCCGCGACCACGGCGACGTCGACACCGAGCGCCGCGGCATCGGTCGCCAGGGCGGTGCGCAGCGGCTCGGTCTCCACACCGGAGACGGCGAACTCGACGGCGGTCACCGGGTACTTGGCGAGCCGGAAGATACGGTCGATGTTGCCACCGGCGGTGGCGATGCGGTCGGCGATGGCGGCCGTCGACTCGGCCGTCAGCGGGTGGCCGAGGACGGTGACCAGCGAGCGCCCGAGGCCCCGCGGGCGGTTGTCGCCGATACCGGAGATGATCTCCGCCTGCATCTTCATGGACTCCGCCCAGCTGTGGACGGTGGCCCGCAGATCTCCCTCGAGCCCGGACGGGGGCACGGTCACGAGGACGCACAGCACCATCCGGCCCCGGGTGACGACCTGCTCGATGTCGACGACGTCGACGCTGTAGGCGGCCAGGGTGTCGAACAGGCCGGCGGTCAGACCCGGCCGGTCCTTGCCGAAGATCTTGACAAGGAGTGTGGGGGCGTCGGAGGTCTGCGATGCGCTCATGGTGTTTCCACCGTATCCGGCACCCAGTGCCTTGCGCGTTCCCGGTCCGCCCAGCGGACAGGGAACAGTGGGTGGCTGACGGATGACGCGTGTCTTGAGCGAGGAAGAAGACGCAGGCCGCGGCTTGATCCCCGCTGCGGCCCGGCCGCGAGTGCGGCCCGGAGGGGGGCCGGTCAGCCGCGTCCCCGGGGCCGCCCGGGTGACCCAGGCGGGGGCGGGGGAGGCGGGGGCGGCCCACCCTGGTCCGACGACGGGCCCCGCCCGTGCCGGCCCGGGGACGGCGCGGGCGGCTCGATCGGCCGGATCACCGTGGGGGCGCCGTATACGTCTTCGGAAGCAGGCGGCACAGCGCCGCGCGGAGGCGGCGCGGGCTCGCCGGACCGCGTCTGCGGGGGCCGAGGGCCGTGCGCCGGCGCGGTCCGGCCGGGTGACGTGCGGGGCCTGCCCCTTTGCCCGCGCTCGTCCGGCCGTGCGTCCTCCGGTTCGCGCAGCCCTTCCGGCAGCCGCAGATACGGGTTCGTGTCGGGGTTCGGCGGGCGGAACGGGGTGCCCGGCTCGTACGGGCCCGGCCCCTGCGGCACCCGCGCGAACAAGGGGAGTGGAGGGACCGGCGGCCCGACCTCACCGCGTGCCTGCCGTGCCGCCCGGCTCCCGGCCGTCCCGGTCGCATACGCGATCAGCGCCCCGGCCGCGCCCGCGCCCGCGCCCCACACCGCACCCAGCAGCAGCGCCATGGCGAGGTGCCCGTGCAACTCGATGCCGGCACCGAACGCGTCGAATCCGAACACGGACAGCGAGGCGTCCACGGACACGTCCGTCAGCCAGGCCAGCAGCGGCAGCGCCAGTGCCGTCACGATCCCGAGCCGCAGCGCACAGCGCCCTGCGAAGCCGAGAGGACCGGGGCCCCGTACACCGGCAGCAGGCGGGACTGGTGCGGCCGCGGCATCCCGTGCTCGTACCAGAGGCGTACGCGCCGCGGTCAGCACGCCCGCGAAGAGCATCAGGAGGGCCGCGGCGACCGCCAGCAGCCATACCTTGCCGTCCAGTTCGGCCAGCCGTCCGAGGGTGACCGGCTGCTGTGTCCGCACGCTCAGCAGCCGGTCCAGCGGATCGGGCAGCAGTTTCGCCAGCTCACCCGTGGCCCTGCCGTCCCAGGGCACGAACAGGCCGAGCGGCAGGCCCAGCCACACTCCGTTCGGCACCCCGAGGAGGGCCGCCCCCGCGATCCGCGCCGGATGGTCGTCGCCGATCGCGGCGTAGGCGGCCGCCGCGAGGCCGGCGACCACCGCCACCAGCACCGCGGTCACCTGCGCCGACACGGCCGGACGCACCACCCGGTGCACCGCGTCCCAGCCGCGTGGCAGAGGGGTGCGCCGGGACGCGAGCAGGGAGATCAGCAGCACGCCCGCGGCCCATGCGGCGCCACCGAGCAGCGTGGGCACCGTGTCCACGGAGAAGCCGACCGCTGCCTTGGCGTCGACCAGGTCGCCGATCCGGCTCGGCAGCAGCCCCCCGATGTCGCCGAGACCGGGGATGCCGATGCTCCCGCCGCCGCCCCCGCCCGGCAGCCCGCCGAGCCCGAGGGAGCCCCCGTCGATGGTGATGACGTCGTGTCCGGCCCAGGCCAGACCGCCCAGCATCGCCACGAACAGCACCACCACCGCGCCCGCACGCACAAGGAGTTCGGCGGGCGCGACCACAACTCCCGCCGTGCGCAGGGAACGCAGGAAGAACCAGCAGAGCAGCAGCGCCCCGACCAGACTCACACCCAAGGGCGTGATCTCTATGGCGGTCGTCGCCTCCGCCCCCTTCAGGCCGAACGCCGACACGTCGCCGGACGGTGTGACCGACCCGTTCGCCCCAAGTGCCACGACCGCCGCGGTCATCGGGCCGAGCGAGCCCGCGGCGTCGGCCTGGAGCAGATGCAGTCCGAGCGCGGCCGTCCCCGCCATCCCGATCAAGGCCCAGCTCACCGAGGCGATCGCGGACAGGAGCACGTCCGTCCACGGCAGCCGCCGGCCCTCTCCCGCTGTTCCGACATCCATGCCTGCCCCCCGGTCCGCGCCGCGGTGATCCACCGCGGATGTCCCCCCTCGCGGGGGATTACCACTCTCCGGGGCGGTTTCAACCCCGTCAACGGGACGCGTTCCGGCGGGTCCACGCATGGGTCATAAAGCCCGACTTTCGGTCAGAGGGCTCAGCCTGAAATAGTTCCCCACGATGTTCGACATCCCTAGACTCCCTGTGATGGGGGCAATTCGGGGGACAACTCAGTGGGGCATGGAGTGTCTGAACTCGTACTCGAAGTGAACGGACGCACCTGGACGCTGGACGCGTCCAGGCCATACACCCTCGGACGTGATCCGCAGGGAGACATCGTGTTCGACGACGCCAGGGTTTCCTGGCGTCACGCCACGATCAGCTGGAACGGCCGCAGTTGGGTTATCGAGGACCACGGAAGCACCAACGGGACGTTCGCACAGGGCCATCGGGTCCACCAGTTGGAGATCGGCCCCGGCTCGGCCGTGCATCTGGGCAACGCGAACGACGGACCGCGCCTGAACCTGTCCGGTGCCGCGGCCGCCGTGGCCGTGCCGCAGGCCCGGCCCCAGCAGCAGCCGTACGCCGCCCAGGGCGCCGACCCGAGCTGGGCCGACCAGGCTGCGCCGCAGGCCGCCGCACAGATCCCGCAGCAGCAGGGCCCCGGAAGTGGCGCGGGGGCGCCTCCGGTCTACGGCGACCGCAGTCCGACCACGTTCCACCAGCTCGCCCTCGGCCGTGTGATGCGCATCGGTCGTGCGCTGGAGAACGAACTGGTCGTGTCGGACCTCCAAGTCTCCCGCCATCACGCCGAGTTCCACGCCACGCCCGACGGCCGTTTCGAGATCCGTGACCTCGGCTCGCACAACGGCACGTTCGTCAACGGTATGCCGATCGGCAAGGGCGGCTCCTTGCTGCTCGGACCCAATGACATCGTCGGCGTCGGCCACACGACGTTCCGTCTGGTCGGCGACCGGCTCGAGGAGTTCGTCGACACCGGTGAGATCTCCTTCTCCGCCCGCCACCTGACCGTGACGGTCGACGGCGGCAAGCAGATCCTCAAGGACGTCTCCTTCGGCGTCCCGGAGAAGTCGCTCATCGCGGTCATCGGCCCGTCCGGCTCCGGCAAGTCGACGCTGTTGAAGGCGCTCACCGGCTACCGCCCCGCGAACGAGGGTGACGTCCTCTACGACAACCGGAACCTGTACAAGCAGTTCGCGGAGCTGCGCCAGCGCATCGGTCTGGTCCCGCAGGACGACATCCTGCACAAGGAGCTGACCGTCAAGAAGGCCCTCAAGTACGCGGCCAAGCTGCGCTTCCCGGCCGACACCACGGCCGCCGAGCGTGAGGCCCGCATCGACGAGGTGCTGCGCGAGCTGAAGCTGGACGTCCACAAGGAGAAGAAGGTCACCTCCCTCTCCGGCGGTCAGCGCAAGCGTGTCTCGGTGGCCCTGGAGCTGCTCACCAAGCCGTCGCTGATCTTCCTGGACGAGCCGACGTCCGGTCTCGACCCGGGCATGGACCGCGACGTCATGCAGCTGCTGCGCGGCCTGGCCGACGACGGCCGCACGGTCCTCGTCGTCACCCACTCCGTGGCCGAGCTCGCCCTGTGCGACAAGCTGCTCGTGATGGCGCCGGGCGGCTCCGTCGCCTACTTCGGCCCGCCGGAGGAGGCGCTGAACTTCTTCGGCTACGAAACCTGGGCCGATGTGTTCTCCGCCTTCGAGAACTACCGCGACTACGACTGGGCGGGCCGCTGGAAGGGCTCGCAGCACTACCAGATGTACGCCGCGGACATCGACGCCGTCGCCCCGCAGTCGGTGCACATGCCGCCGCCGCAGGCGATCAAGCCACCCAAGCCGCAGGGCTGGTTCTCCCAGCTGGGCACCCTGATCCGGCGGTACGCCGCGGTCATCGCCTCCGACAAGGGGTTCCTGGCACTGACGGTGATCCTGCCGGCGGTGCTGGGCGCCGTCAGCCTGCTCATCGACAGTGACAAGGGCCTGCTGGTCAACCCGGTCAGCCCGAAGACCGGCGTGGCCGTCCCGAACGGCACGGCCACCACGGTCCTGCTGATCCTCGCGGTGGGCGCCTGTTTCGCGGGCGCCGCCAACTCCGTTCGCGAGCTGATCAAGGAACGGGTCATCTACGAGCGGGAGCGCGCCACCGGCCTGTCGCGCTCCGCGTACCTCATGTCGAAGGTGTTCGTCCTCGGCGTCATCACCGTGCTGCAGGGCCTCATGGTCGGCCTGATCGGGTTCTCCAGCCGCGAGATCCCCAAGGAGGGTGTCGTCCTGGGCGGGTCGACGCTGTTCGAGCTCTGCCTGCCGGTCATGGCGCTGGGCTTCACATCGATGATGTTCGGCTTGGTCATCTCCGCACTCGTGAAGACCGCCGAGAAGACCATGCCGCTGCTGGTGATGTTCGCGATCATCCAGGTCGTCTTCACCGGCTGCCTCTTCACCCTGCACGGCGCGGTCGGCGCCAACGAGGTCTCGTACCTGATGCCGTCCCGCTGGGCGGTGGGCGCCACCGGTGCGACGCTCGATTTCAACAACATCTTCCCGAACACGAGCGACCCGACCAGCACGGATCCGCTGTGGAACCACACGGCGGGCGCCTGGACCCTGGACATGGCCGCCCTGATCGCCATCGGTGTGATCTGCGGCATCCTCGTGGCCCGCTTCCTGCGCCGCCACGAGCCCGAGGTCATGCGGAAGTAGTCACTCCCGTACAACGCGGAAAGGGCGGCACCCGTCAGGGGGTGCCGCCCTTTCCTCTGTTCAGCGAGAAGAGGTCCGCGCAGGCCTCAGTACGCGCTGTTGACGTTGTCCATCGAGCCGTAGCGGTGCGCCGCGTAGTTGCAGGCGGCGGTGATGTTCGCGACCGGGTCGTAGATGTTCATCGACGTGCCCGCCACGTGGTACGCCCGGAAGGTCGGGTCGATCACCTGGAGCAGGCCCTTGGAGGGGATGCCGTTGCGGGCGTTGATGTCCCAGTTGTTGATGGCCATCGGGTTGCCCGAGGACTCCCGCATGATGTTGCGGTACAGGCCGTTGTACGAGCCCGGGATGCCCTTCTGCGCCATGATGTCGAGCGACTGGCGGATCCAGCCGTCGAGGTTGTTGGCGTAGGACTTCGGGGAGGACTGCCGGACGGGGGCGCGGTCGGCGGAGCGGCTCGCGGACTGCTGCGTGCTGCGCTGCTGCACCGCCTGCTGCTGTGCCTTCTGGGCGGCCGGCTTCGGAGCGGCCTGCTGCTTCGCGGCGATCGCCTCGGCCTTCAGCATCGAGGCGGCCTCCTGGTCGGTGACGCTCGCCTTGATCGCCTTTACCGGCTGGTTGCCTATGGTCACCGGGGCCGCGGCGGCGGCCGGGGCCTCGTGGGTCGTGGTCTGCGCCTCGCTCGGCGTGGCGGTGATCGCGAGGGTGGCGATACCGAGGCCGGTGCAGCATGCGGCCGACAGCTTCTGCGTCTTGGTCAGCGCACGGGCACGACTACGAATATTGGTGATCTGGGGCATGTCGGAGTGACCTCTTCGAATTGCGCGGAGGTCGCTCTGGTGCCGGTGGATTCGGATGTTTCCAGCACAAGCGCCGCGGGTAACGAGCCACGGCGCCGAGCGACGGAAGCAATTCTTAGCGGCCGCAAAAACCCCAGGCAAAGATGTGACGTACTACCCCGGTTAGTGGGCCCAGGAGGGGCAAAACGGGGCAGACTGTCCCGTCTTCCCCGTTCATGAGGGGCTTATCCCGGTCCTATGCCGCTTCGTATGTGATGTGGGTCCTATGTGCGTCCTCACATCGAGGTCATGGGTTCTTCACATGCAGTTGCTCTAGCAACGCACAGTGTGATGCGAATTCGGGGGCAGGATGAGGTGGGCGTCACCGAACTCGTGCCACAGGTATCGCTCGGCCAGCGCCGCCTCGTAGGCACGGTCGATCGCCTCCCTCCCGGCGATGGCCTCCAGCATCAGCAGATGCGATGCCTGCGGCTCGTGCAGGCCGGTCAGCAGCCCGTCGACCACCCGCACCCCGCGCTTGGGCGTCACCACCAGATCCGTCCAGCCCTCCCGGGCCCGCACCACCCCGTCGGCACCCACCGCCGACTCCACCGCCCGCACGGCCGTCGTCCCCACCGCCACCACCCGGCCGTCCCCGGCCCGGACCGCGTTGATCAGTCGCGCCGACGCCTGCGGCACCGAGAAGCGCTCCGGAGAGGGAGGTTCATGGGCCTCCGCCGACGCCACCCCCGTGTGCAGCGTGACCGGTGCGACCTGCACCCCCCGGCTCACCAGCTCCACCACGGTCCGCGAGGTGAACGGCCGAGCCGCGCTCGGCATCTCCGCGCTGCCCGAGCCGTCGGCGGATGGCAGCGCGAACACCGTCTGGTACGCGGACAGCGGCTGGTCCCTTTCCGTATAGGAGTAGCGAATGGGACGCCCGTGCCGGCCCAGCAGCCCGGCCAGGTCCCCGTCCGAGGGACGGGCCCACCACAGCCGGTCGCTCCGCGGCGACAGCGGCTCCTCGAGGACGAGCCGCACGTCGCCCGGAAGCCGCACTTCCGCGCCGGCCCCGGCCTCCCGCCGCCCGCCGCCGTTCTTACGGGCAGCGCCTCGCGCCCCGCTCGACGCACGCGCGCGCGTGGTGCCCCGTCCGTCCGGATCCCGGAGCTCGACCGCCCACCGCCCGTCGTCCCCGCGTGTCGAGAAGTGCACCACCACGCGCGCGTGCCCGAGCCAGCCGTCCACCGCGGCCGCCAGCGTCGGTGACGTGTTGACGACGAGCAGGTCCCCGGCCCGCAGCAGCCGCGGCAGCTCCACGAACGCGTGGTGCGAGACGTCGGTGCCGCGGGAGACCAGCAGCCGCACGCTGTCCCGGTCCAGGCCCGGCCCGCGCTGCTCGGCCGGGACCCGCGCCGCCAGCTCCTCCGGGAGTGTCCACTGCTTCCGGACGCGCTCGGCCCGAGGGATCCCCGTCCCCGTCCTCATCGCGTCTCCAGCAGCGAGGAAGCACCGTAGCGGCCGCTCGCCGGACGCCTGTCCAGCAGCCTGAGGAACGCGGGCACCACGCTCTCCGGCGCCGGCCGCGGACCGCCGTCGTCCGGTACGGCCGCTGTATACAGGTCGGTGGCCATGTCGCCCGGATCCACCGCCCACACTCGCAGTCCCGGCTCCTCCACGGCGAGCACCGCCGCCAGATGGTCCAGCGCCGCCTTGGACGCCCCGTACCCGCCCCAGGTCTCGTACGCCTCGGCCGCCGCGTCCGAACTGACGGCGACGACGGTGCCCGCCTGCGACGCCCGCAGCAGCGGCAGCGCCTCCTGGACGAGGCCCAGCGCGGCCACCACATTGACCTCGAGCGCCCGCCGCAAGCCGTCCGGCGGCAGCCCCTCCAGCCGTACCAGCGGCTCCGCGCCCAGCGCGCTCGCGTTGCTCACCAGCAGGTCCAGCCCGCCCAGCCGCCGGGCCGCCCGCACCAGGGCGGCCCGGTGCCCCGCGTCCGTCACATCCCCGGGCAGCGCCGCCACCCTGGTCCCGTGCCCGGCCAGCTCATCGGCCGTCTCGGCCAGAACCGGTGCGGTCCTGGCGTCCAGCACCAGGTCCCAGCCGCGCTCCGCCAGAGCCGCGCCGAGCGCCCGCCCCAGCCCCTTGGAAGCCCCCGTGATGATCGCAACCGGCATGACTACCGTCCCCTTCGGTCCCTCGGCCACCGCTGATCGGCGGTGACCTCAACGTAGGAACCGGTCCCTGCCGGCCGCCTCGGACGCGGGCCGCAAGGAACGGGGGTCCTTCGCCCTAGGCCCTTCGCCCCAGGTACGACCGCCACACGTCGGATACGCACGGTCACATCCCACCGGTACGGTGAGGTCATGAGCCATGGACCCAGGTCGGGCCTGTACGCGGTGAGCTCCGCGCTGCTGGCCATGAGCAGGCACCTCGAGGTGCGCGACGTCCTCAAGACGATCGTGGCCTCGGCCCGCGAGCTGCTCGACGCGGAGTACGCGGCGCTGGGTGTCCCGGACAACCACGGAGGCTTCGCCCAGTTCGTCGTGGACGGGGTCAGCGACGAGCAGTGGAAGGCCATCGGCCCGCTCCCGCGCCAGCACGGCATCCTGGCCGCCATGCTGCACGAGTCGCGCCCCGAGCGGCTCGCCGACGTCCGCAAGGACCCCCGCTTCGAGGGCTGGCCGGCCGCCCACCCCGACCTGTCCGACTTCCTCGGCCTGCCCATCCGCGACGGCGACGAGATCATCGGCGCGCTGTTCCTCGCCAACAAGAGGTGCCCGAACCCGCAGGGCGGATGCGGTTTCACCGAGGATGACGAGGAGCTGCTCTCGATCCTGGCCCAGCATGCCGCGATCGCCCTCACCAACGCCCGTCTCTACGAGCGCAGCCGAGAGCTGACCATCGCCGAGGAGCGCTCCCGGCTGGCCCACGAGCTGCATGACGCGGTCAGCCAGAAGCTCTTCTCCCTGCGGCTCACCGCCCAGGCCGCGGCCGCCCTGATCGACCGCGACCCGGTGCGCGCCAAGGGCGAGCTGCAGCAGGTGGCCACGCTCGCCGGGGACGCCGTCGACGAACTGCGCGCGGCCGTCGTGGAGTTGCGCCCCGCGGCCCTCGACGAGGACGGACTGGTCGCCACCCTGCGCACCCAGATCCAGGTCCTCGACCGTGCCCACACGGCCCGCGTGACCTTCGCCGGCCGCGGCGTCCGCGCGCTGCCGGCCGCCCAGGAGGAGGCGCTGCTGCGCGTCGCCCAGGAGGCCCTGCACAACGCCCTGCGGCACTCCGGCGCCGGGCGGGTCGAGGTGACCCTGGAGAAGTGCGGACCGGGCGCCGTCCTGCGCGTCACGGACGACGGCAGCGGTTTCGACCCGACGGCGATCCGCCGCGCGGGCCGCCACCTCGGCCTGGTCTCCATGCGTGACCGGGCGGGCGGGGTGGGAGGCACCCTGACCGTGGAATCGGCGCCCGGGAAGGGCACCACGATAGAGATGGAGGTCCCTGGTGGCTGACGCGATCAAGGTGCTGCTCGTCGACGACCACCAGGTGGTCCGCCGTGGACTGCGCACCTTCCTCGAGGTGCAGGACGACATCGAGGTCGTCGGAGAGGCCTCCGACGGCGCCGAGGGAGTGGCCCGCGCCGAGGAGCTCAAGCCCGACGTCGTCCTCATGGACGTCAAGATGCCGGGCATGGACGGGATCGACGCGCTGCGCAGACTGCGCCAACTCGACAATCCCGCACGCGTGCTGATCGTCACCAGCTTCACCGAGCAGCGCACCGTGGTTCCCGCCCTGCGCGCGGGCGCCGCGGGATATGTGTACAAGGACGTGGACCCCGACGCGCTCGCCGGAGCCATCCGCTCGGTGCACGCCGGGCACATCCTGCTGCAACCGGAGGTCGCGGGCGCGCTGCTCTCGCAGGAGGAGGGGAACCCTGGCCAGGGCAGGGCCGGTTCACTCACCGAGCGGGAGCGTGAGGTGCTGGGTCTGATCGCCGACGGCCGGTCGAACCGGGAGATCGCCCGGGCCCTGGTGCTGTCGGAGAAGACGGTGAAGACCCATGTCTCGAACATCCTGATGAAGCTGGACCTGGCGGACCGCACCCAGGCCGCGCTCTGGGCGGTGCGGCACGGTGTCGACGGCTGAAACGACTGAGCGGATCTTCATACCGTCGTGTATGTCCCCCGGACGGCGCATCCTCGGTGGACCCAGGCCGTTCTCCAGGGCGTGCTGCGGCGACTGCCGCAGTGATCGCAAGGAGAGGGCTCAGAAGTGAAGAACCTGAAGAAGGCCGTTGCCGTCTCGATGGTGGCCGGTGGTCTGGTCGCCGCGAGCACCGGTCTCGCCTCCGCCTGCGAGGGCGGCGCGCACGCCCACGGCAAGGCCGCGGGCTCCCCGGGCGTCGTGTCGGGCAACGTCATCCAGGCTCCGGTGCACATCCCCGTCAACGTGGTCGGCAACACCGTGAACGTGATCGGCGCCCTGAACCCGGCCTTCGGCAACCTGGGCATCAACCACTGAACCCACCAAGGGGCACCTTGTGACCACCGGCCTCCCGGACACTCCCGGGAGGCCGGCCGCGTGATGCGACACAGCCGGGCGGACGCAGGACCAGCCGGTCCGGCGTGTGAGAACGAATGTCACACGCCGGACCGAGGCAAGACCAGCCCGTCCGGCGTTTGAGGACGAGGCCGTTCAGGCCGAAGCGGGGGTCTGGGGGCGGCAGCCCCCAGGGACAGTGCGCCGAAGGCCGGACGCCAGGACACCTAACGTCACCGAATCTCCCGCTGCTCCACGATCGAGTTGTACGCCGCCACCTGCGCCCGCCGAGCCGTCCGCTCCACCGGCCGCAGCGCCTGGGCCCGCGCCGCCATCTCCGAGGCGCTCACCGCGCCCCCGTGCCCGTTCTCGGACGCCACCGAGATCAGCAGCCCCACCCGCTGGGCCAGCTCCAGCACCCGAACCGCCCGCGGCGGATAGCCCGGCGCCAGGACCTCACGCCCCCGCTCGGCCCGCGCCCGGTACGCGTCGACGGCGGCCTCCGCCACCGGCCCCGACCCCGCCACGTCCAGGCGCGACAGCGCCTCCGTCGCATCGCGCAGCGCCTCGGCCAGCTCCCGCTCGGCCTCCCCGAGCGAGGGCACATCGGCGGGCGGCGCCTCGCGCACCGGCAGACAGTGCCAGACGACCTCGACGTGCACATCACCGTCGGGCCCGGCCTCGTACACCTCAGGCACCAGCCCGAAGGCGGCCCCCTGGCAGACCACCGCTTCCTCGGCCTCCAGCGCCCGCGCATTGAACTCCGGCGGGCCGCTCAGCCCCAGCGGATGCCCCGGCGCGGGCAGCGCGACCCGCAGCCCGTTCACCCCGAGCGTCCGCAGCCGCCCCAGCGCGAGCGTGAGCCCGACGGGCGCCGGTTCGGCCGGCAGTCCCTCGACCCGGTGCACCGCGTCGTCGTCGACGATGGCGGACGCGGCGTCGTCCGGCGAAACAAGTCCGGCCAATAGGGCATTTCCCCATGCGGCCAGCCGTCCTGAGCGTGGTTCCGAGAGCATGCCCCCACCCTAAGGACCTGACCTATGGAATGGTCCGGGCGGCAGGTGGCGTAGATTTCTTGCGGGGCTGCGCCCACAGGCGTGGCGGACCACGCCCACAGGCGTACGCGAGAGCCGATACCGGCCACACTGCAAGGGGAGACAACGCGCTCATGAGCGATGTTCTGGAGCTGGAGGACGTATCCGTGGTCCGTGAGGGCCGCGCTCTGGTGGACCAGGTCTCCTGGTCGGTGAAGGAGGGGGAGCGCTGGGTCATCCTCGGCCCGAACGGCGCCGGGAAGACGACCCTCCTCAACGTCGCCTCCAGCTACCTCTTCCCCTCCCAGGGCACCGCCACCATCCTCGGCGAGACCCTCGGCAAGCCCGGCACCGACGTCTTCGAGCTGCGTCCGCGCATCGGTGTGGCCGGTGTCGCCATGTCCGAAAAGCTCCCCAAGCGCCAGACCGTCCTCGAGACCGTGCTGACCGCCGCGTACGGCATGACGGCCCACTGGCAGGAGGACTACGAGGAAGTCGACGAGCAGCGCGCCCGCGCCTTCCTCGACCGCCTCGGCATGAGCGAGTACCTCGACCGGAAGTTCGGCACGCTCTCCGAGGGCGAGCGCAAGCGCACCCTGATCGCCCGCGCCCTGATGACCGACCCCGAGCTGCTGCTCCTCGACGAGCCGGCCGCAGGTCTCGACCTCGGCGGCCGCGAGGATCTCGTACGCCGTCTCGGACGCCTCGCCCAGGACCCGATCGCCCCCTCCATGGTCATGGTCACGCACCATGTCGAGGAGATCGCCCCCGGCTTCACCCACGTCCTGATGATCCGTCAGGGCAAGGTGCTCGCCGCGGGTCCGCTGGAGCTCGAGCTGACCTCGCGCAACCTCTCCCTCTGCTTCGGTCTCCCGCTCGTCGTCGAGCAGGTCGGCGAGCGTTGGACGGCCCAGGGCCTGCCCCTGTCCTGACCGCCCCAAACCCCTTCGGAAGCCCGCTCCGACCTGATCTGCTCCCTGTCCGCGGGCGGACCCGCGGCCCTACCATGACCGCGTGGACATCGACGCCTGGGTGTGGTGGCTGATCGGCGCGGCGGGGCTCGGGATCGGGCTCGTGATCACCGCGATGCCGGAGCTCGGCATGCTCGCGGTGGGCGCTGTCGCGGCCGCCGTGATCGCCGGCCTCGGTGGCGACGCCGTCTTCCAGGTCGTCGTCTTCGCCGTCGTCTCCGTGGCGCTCATCGCCGTGGTCCGGCCCATCGCCGCCCGGCACAGCGCCCAACGACCCCGATTCGCCACCGGCGTCGAGGCCTTGAAGGGCAAGCAGGCCGTGGTCCTGGAGCGCGTCGACGGCAGCGGCGGCCGGATCAAACTGGCCGGCGAGGTCTGGTCCGCGCGCGCTCTCGACTCCCAACTCACCTACGAAGTCGGCCAGGAAGTGGACGTCGTGGAGATCGAGGGGGCCACGGCGATCGTCATGTGACCTCGTAGGACTCAACTGAACGGAACAGCCCACGGGGCACGGCACGGTCTGTCAGACTCGTCCAGCAAGATCTTCAACAACCATAAGATCTTCTACAGGGCGCCGAGGCGGAGAACACGGGGCGCCAAGGCGGAGAAGGGGTACGGGGAATCACGATGGAACCGATCATCATCGTCCTGATCATTCTGGTGGTGTTGGTCTTCATCGCCCTGATCAAGACGATCCAGGTCATTCCGCAGGCGAGCGCCGCCATCGTCGAGCGCTTCGGCCGCTACACACGGACGCTGAACGCGGGCCTGAACATCGTGGTCCCCTTCATCGACTCCATCCGCAACCGCATCGACCTGCGCGAACAGGTCGTCCCGTTCCCGCCGCAGCCGGTGATCACCCAGGACAACCTGGTGGTCAACATCGACACGGTCATCTACTACCAGGTCACCGACGCCCGGGCGGCCACCTATGAAGTCGCCAGCTACATCCAGGCCATCGAGCAGCTGACCGTCACCACCCTGCGCAACATCATCGGCGGCATGGACCTGGAGCGCACCCTGACCTCCCGCGAGGAGATCAACGCAGCCCTGCGCGGCGTCCTCGACGAGGCCACCGGCAAGTGGGGCATCCGCGTCAACCGCGTCGAACTGAAGGCCATCGAACCCCCCACCTCCATCCAGGACTCGATGGAGAAGCAGATGCGCGCCGACCGTGACAAGCGCGCCGCGATCCTC
Organism: Streptomyces sp. NPDC001156; assembly: GCF_053598275.1. Classification (NCBI taxonomy): domain Bacteria; kingdom Bacillati; phylum Actinomycetota; class Actinomycetes; order Kitasatosporales; family Streptomycetaceae; genus Streptomyces; species Streptomyces sp. NPDC001156. Next base: position 14,567 of record NZ_JBSFJX010000161.1, read on the forward strand.
ACCGCGGAAGGTACGCGCCAGGCCGCGATCCTCACCGCCGAGGGTGAGAAGCAGTCCCAGATCCTGCGCGCCGAAGGTGAGGCCAAGGCCGCCGCATTGCGCGCCGAAGGCGAGGCCCAGGCGATCCGCACGGTCTTCGAGTCCATCCACGCCGGCGACCCCGACCAGAAGCTGCTGTCGTACCAGTACCTGCAGATGCTCCCGAAGATCGCTGAAGGCGACGCCAACAAGCTCTGGATCGTCCCCAGCGAGATCGGCGACGCTCTGAAGGGCCTGTCCGGAGCCATCGGCAACTTCGGGTCGCTGGGCGGGGGTTCGGGCTCCGGCTCCGCCAAGTCGGGCGGCGACACGGACCGACGCGAGAAGCCGTCGATCGACTGACGGGCGCTGCCCGTACGACAACGGCGCCCGTCTCCCACGGAGACGGGCGCCGGTTCATGTACGGATCCGCGACCTCTGGACGGCCGTCGTGTACCGCCTAGGCCGCCGGCTGTGCCAGCCACTCCGGCAGCGCGTCGACGTTGTCGTGCCCCAGCGACAGCAGCATCGCGTCCGCGGGCGTCGGTTCGAACGGCTTCCTGAGCAGCGGCATCCCCGCCTCCTCCGGTGTGCGGTTCGCCTTGCGGTGGTTGTCCTCCGCGCACGAGGCCACCGTGTTGAGCCAGGTGTCGCCTCCACCCTGCGACCGCGGCACCACGTGGTCCACGGTCGTCGCACGCCTCCCGCAATAGGCGCACCTGTGCCGGTCCCGTACGAGGACACCCCGCCTCGACCAAGGCGCTTGTCTTCGGAAGGGCACCCTTACATACCTGCAAAGCCTGATGACCCGGGGCGCTGGTATGTCCACATCGGCTCCCCGCATACGGATCTCGGGGTGGGTCTGCTCGACGACAGCCTTGGACTGCAGCACCAGGACCACGGCTCGATTCAGCGTCACTGTCGACAGCGGCTCGAAGCTCGCGTTCAGAACCAGCGTGTCACGCATCCAGCCCACCTCCCGTGTGCACCTGCCCACCCCCTGGCGGGCTTGGATCAACTCTGGACGGGCGCGCCGAGATGGACAACGCAATAAAAAATGCCCGCCTCCGATCACTTCCAAGACCGGAGGCGGGCAAACGTTCAATGAACGTCAGTCTTCAGCACGTACGTCAGCCGGCGGCCGGATTCTCGTACTCGCCGATGAGCTGTGTGCGCGCCAGCGTGTGGAACCGCAGATTGAAGCCGACCACGGCCGGAGAGGCGTCCGAGTCCGGACCGAGCGTCTCCTGGTCCACGGCGTACACCGTGAACACATACCGGTGCGACCCGTCCCCGGGCGGCGGCGCGGCACCACCGAAGTCCTTCGTCCCGTAGTCGTTGCGCGCGTGAACCGCACCCTCGGGGAGGCCCTCGAACTTCCCGCTGCCCGCACCCACGGGCAACTCGGTCACCGAGGCCGGGATGTCGAACAGGACCCAGTGCCAGAACCCGCTGCCCGTCGGGGCGTCCGGGTCGTAGCAGGTCACCGCGAAGCTCTTGGTCTCCGCCGGGAAGCCCTCCCAGCGCAGCTGCGGCGAGGTGTTCCCCGCCGCGTAGACCTGAGCGTCCTTGAGCCTGGCGCCGTCCTCGACGTCCTCGCTCGTCACCGTGAACGACGGTACGGGCGGATGGAAGTCATGCGGCAGCGGGCGCCTCTGGGACTCGGTCACCTCGGTACCTCCAAGTCAGTGGATCAACCGATTCCAGTTCAGAGCCTAGAACCAGCTGCGCTTGCTGCCGACCTCGGACAGCCACTGGTGGAGGTACGCGGCCCAGTCCGTGGCGTGGAAGTCGTGCAGACCCACCTGGAAGGCACGGTAGGAGTCACTGCCCTCGCTGAAGAGCCCGGGCTTCTTGTCCATTTCCAGGATGACGTCCATCGCGTGCTCGTCAGCGACGAAGCTCAATTCGACCTGATTGAGACCGCGGTACTGGGCCGGCGGGTAGAACTCGATCTCCTGGTAGAACGGCAGCCGCTGCCGTGTACCGCGGATGTGGCCACGCTCCATGTCCGCGTTCTTGAAGCGGAAGCCCAGCCGGATGAACGCGTCCAGGATCGCCTTCTGCGCCGGCAGCGGGTGCACGTTGATCGGGTCCAGGTCACCGGAGTCCAGGGCACGCGCGATCTCCAGCTCCGTGGTCACCCCGATGTGCATGCCGCGGAGCGCCTGCCCGTCGATCATGGTGATCGGCGTCTCCCAGGGGATCTCGAACCCGAACGGCACGGCGTGCACGGCCCCCGCCTGGAGCTCGAAGGCGCCGCCGAGCCGCACCTTCGTGAACTCGATGTCCTGCTTGTGCTCCGTGTCGTCGTGTCCCTCGACCTCCACCCGGGCCTGCAGACCGACGTTCAGGCCCTCGATCGCCTGGTTCACGGACCCGCCCTGGATCCGCACCTCCCCTTGGACGACACCGCCCGGAACAACGTTGACCTCGGTCAGCACCGTCTCGACCGAAGCCCCGCCGGCTCCCAGGCTCGCGAGCAGCCGCTTGAACCCCATGAATCTTCCCTCCCAGGCAACGCCTGATCCGTCGTCCTGCCCCATGCGCGCTCACGTACCGCGCGCGCCCTCATCTGTGGATCCTTGATCCCTAGATACGCGATCCGGCCGGGACCGGTTCCGGGCCCTCAGCCTTCCAAGGGGGCGGACTCTTGACCACCCTTTGGCACGCACCCGTCTGGACTACGCTCGTACCCCGTGATCGCGACCCCTGACCGTACGCCCCTGCCCAGGGAGTTCTTCGACCGGCCCGTACTGGAGGTCGCCACCGACCTCCTGGGACGTCTGATCGTCCGCAGCACCCCGGACGGCCCGATCGTCCTACGCCTGACGGAGGTCGAGGCGTACGACGGCCCGAACGACCCGGGCTCGCACGCGTATCGGGGCCGCACACCCCGCAACGACGTGATGTTCGGACCGCCCGGCCATGTGTACGTCTACTTCACTTACGGCATGTGGCACTGCATGAATCTGGTGTGCGGTCCGGTGGGGCAGGCGAGCGGGGTGCTCCTCCGGGCCGGCGAGATCACCGAGGGAGCGGAGCTCGCCCACACACGTCGACTCTCGGCCCGCAATGACAAGGAACTGGCCAAAGGCCCGGCACGTCTGGCCACGGCTCTGGACGTGGACCGGGCCCTGGACGGTACGGACGCCTGCAGTCCGGGGGAGACCCCGCTGCGCGCCCTGACCGGCACACCGGTGCCGCCCGACCAGGTCCGCAACGGTCCGCGGACCGGCGTCGCCGGCGACGGAGCGGTCCACCCGTGGCGCTTCTGGATCGCCAACGACCCTACGGTGAGTCCCTATCGGGCCCACACACCACGGCGACGCCGAAGTTGACGCGTCCCTGGAGGATGCGTAATGTAGCCCGAGCCGCTGAACCGGGTACGGCTTCAGCCAGCAACCGGAAGCGGCCAACCCACTACTACGTCACCCTCATCGAGGGCGAGTTCGGCATGCCTGCATGCCCGAATTCGAATCCGCGGACTCGATTATGAGTAGCGGCGGAAATCGGCTAACGTAGTGAATGTCGAAAGGCCGGGAGCCGAAAAGCGCCGGGCCCAAGACAACCCGCTCCGGCCGGGAATCGGATCGAGAAAAAGATCTGATAGAGTCGGAAACACCGAAGGGAAGCGCCCGGAGGAAAGCCCGAGAGGG
>NZ_JBSFJX010000162.1:0-18080 GCF_053598275.1 Streptomyces sp. NPDC001156
CGGCCGTCCTCGGCGTAGTCGACCGGCCTCCCGTCCACGCCGTGCTCGGCCGCGTCTCCGTCCCACCGCTGGTCGTAGTCGGCGCCGACGACGTGGCCACACCGCGCGCGGACGCGGAGCGCATCGCGGCCGTCATCGACGGGGCGCGACTGGAGGTGGTGACGGGCTCAGGACACAGCAGCACCCTCGAACAGCCGGCAGCCATAACCGCGTTGATCCGCGACTTCCTGACATCGGTCGACGACGGTTGAGCACAGGCAAGCCACCTGCGGATACCTTGGGCAAGCTCTTCCACTGTCGACCTGACACCTCCGTCCACCGCATCTCGAGCTCCCCACCACCCCTCGATCAGGAGAACCAGCAGCATCCGTAGGACGCGCCCATCAATTGACGGTCGCCCTCATTCCCGACCGCTGCCACACCCCCAACGGGGTCGCAGCCCACTTCGCCCGACACTTACCGGCCACTGCCCCGGAAGGTGGCCTGCCCGATCCTCTTCGCCATATGTGAGACCGACGGCGTCGCCCTCGCGGACCCAACCGCGAGATATGCCGCAAACGCTCCCTGGGGCGGGACCAGCTCCACCTCGTCGGGCTCTTCGACGTCTACGTCGTCGACGACTTCGAGCGCCACGTCACCGACGGGCTCATCTTCCTCCCAGCCCGTCCCGGCCATCCGGCTTCGGGTCCGCCACGATATGCGGCGAGGGTGGGCAGGGCCGTGTGCCGTATCAGCCCGGCTGCAGGGAGGCGGCTGCGGCACGGATGAAGGCCATGGCGGTCTCCAGATCACCCGGTTCGGATCGGTGCATCAGTTCACCGATGACGCTCGCCACCGTGGCGGCGAGAATGCGGGGGGAAAGCCGGCGTGGCGCCTGCCCTGCTCTTCGGCGAGCAGGCGGGCGCCGTCCTGGATGACGTCGGCCAGGCGGCCCCCACCGAGACCCTTGAGCTGCGGGTTGGCTTGCAGCATGCGGTCATGGAGCTGATCGAACTCGTCGCGCGTGCCCGCCTGTTGACGCAGCCACTGTTCCACGGTGTCGAGGATGCCTTGCCCCTCCGGTCGCGTGTGCAGCGTCCCGGCGAGCCCGTCGATGAACGCGTTGAAGTGCGCCATCGCCAGTTCGAGCTTGGACGCTTCCTGACCCGGTTCACCCGAGTCCGGCATGGACCTCGGTCCTGGGGGTGAGGACGGCGAGGACGAAGGTCAGCACTGAGTCGATCCTGGAGTCGAGGCCCGGCTCGTGTGGTGCAGGGAAGCGAGCATGTCTGGCGAGTCCGCCGCCGACAAGAATTGAGAGGGCGGGCGTGCACGGTGGAAGGCTCGGGATCTGGAATCTCGCCCCGTGCGGCGGCACGGTGGAACATGGCGAACCGTGCGCTGGTGTCGAGGATGACCATCTGGTGGAGAATCGCGCGGAGTTCCTCGTTGTGTGGGCTTCTGCCATGAGGACGAGCAGGGTCGAGCCGACACGGCCGAACAGTCGCTGCTTGGGGGTGAGGAGTTCACGCAGGTCGTCTCGGAGGGTTCCGGTGTCGATCTTGCCGAAAGCGTCGAGGGTGACAGTGCGAGCTATGTGCGTGAACAGGCTCCGCTTGGTCGGCCAACGCCGGTACAGAACGGCGGTGGAGACGCCAGCACACTTGGCGACGGCCGCCGAGGTCAGAGCGGAGTAGCCCTTCTCGGCGACCAGGGGGAGGTAGTCGGACTCGATGTCGGCGGGGATTCCCCCGTCGTGGGTCAGGCACGCGCTGGCCCGCCGGCCCAGCGCGACGCTGCCGTCGATGTCCACCGCCCGGTCCTGCTCAGCGCCAAGTACACCTGGTGCAGCTTCAGGGCGTCCGCCAAGGCCGGAGTGAAGACTGTGGGACTCTGTCGCCCGATACCGCCGACCTGCGGCGAACCAGCTGACCGCCGCAAGCAGCGACGCACAAGACGCAGGTCGCGGTGATCGACTCGGTGCCCTTCTCGAATCGGGCGACAGAGTCCCGCAGGACCAGGGCCCGGGGCCTGGGGAGAGCGCGACCCATGCAACCATCGCGCTCGGGCCGCTTGATACACAGAGGCGCTGTCAGGTCACGTCCGCACGGCACCACTGATTCCGCTCCCCCGAGCGAGCCGACCCTTCCATCTCCAGACAACCACGGTGTCGGTGGACAAAGGGGTCAGGCCCGCCCGAAGGTGCGGCCGCAGCCTCACAATGGATATACGTCAGGCAATTGGGGTCGGATGGGCGGTGAGCTCGGCACGCAGCTGGGTGCCGTCCTCGTCCGCGAGGGCTGCAGCACGCAACTGCTTGAGCCGTGTGGCGGATCCGTTGCCGGCAGGCAGCGCGCGGGCGGCGGTCATCAGCAGGTCGAAGCTTTCGTTGCCGTGCGCGTAGGTAGCGCCGTAGCCCTTGAGGACCTGTTGGCACTCGATGATCTCGCGCGCCAGGTCGGGATCCTGGGCAGCCGTGGACAGCGCCAACCCAAGCCAGGAATCGATCGCGGCCTGTTCCCGGACGAACCTCAGCGACCTCGGGCGCAGCGGGCGCAGCCTGGCCAGCACCGCGAGTGCGGTGTAGCCGCTTATCGACGTCGTATTGAGCACGATGCCGCGGTGGGTGACGGCGTGGATGAGGCGGCGGAAGAGCGCTGACCGCAGAAGGGCGGCTGCAATGCCGGCGGGCATGGTGTCGGTGACCTCTTCGACCTGTGGGTGCAGGTACTCCCGGACCTGCGCCAGGCGGCCGTCGCCCACCTTCGCCTCACTGCGTACTCGTTCCAGCCGGTGGCGTCGGGTCTTCTGCAGGGCGACCTGGATCGTGTCTTGGTAGCACATCCACAGCGCGATGTGCCGCGCGGCCTCGCGAGTGAGCGCCGCGTCGCCGTCGGGATCAGGGTCGACGGCGGCGATGGTTGCGACGCGATTGAGGTACTGGTCGGCGTATTCGGGGCTCTGGTAGACGGCTGTGCGGACCACGCCGTGAAGGGCGGTCGAGCGGGCGGCTGCGGGCAGTTCGGCGGTGCGCTGTGCCTGGGCGGTCAGCGCCGGCCCGACAAGGGACGCCGGGTCGGTCAGGGCGATGCGAGTGCGCTCGCGTTCGGCAGCCTCCTTGCGGTCCTCGGCTGTCTCGGGTCGGCGGCGTCCGATCGTCACCGGGACCGGCCCGCTCGATCGGGCAGGGCTACCCACGGGGACGGAGTGCGCGGCCGGCGGTTTGCCGGCCACTTCCTTGGCGGCTGCCGTCTGGGTGGTGGCCTCGGTGTAGGCGGCGGCGAAGGCCTTCAATGAGTTTTCCGCAGCTTTGGGAAACGCGCGGATCGGTTCCTCGAACTGTTCGCGGGTGAACGGCAGCGCGCCGGACCCGGCGAGCGCACCGTAGAGCGAGGCGCTGATGACACTCCCTGCGGTTTCGGCCATGTGAGCGAAGTCGGCGGCCACGAGAAGCTTTGAGGCGCGTTGTGCAGCGGCGAAGAGTTCGTCACTGTCCACGCGGCCGTCACCGAGCTGGATCTTCTCGTCGACGGAGTACACCCGGTTGGTTGAGGTGATGAGCGTGGTGCGGTCCGGGGTGGAAAATCCGCGCTGTACCGCGCGCCCGCTTTCCATGAGCTCGGACGCGATGACGATGTCGACCTCTCCCGGTGTGGGGAAGAGACTCAGGATGGGATCGGTCCGTCCCCCTTCGGGAGCGCCGTCGGGGGGTGGCGGGAAGAGCTCGGCGTAGTAGACGGTCGCACCGGTGCGCTGGGCGACTCCCGCGACGGAGGTGTTCTGCGCGATCCAGCCGGCCTTCTCCCCGACCTCGACGATCCAGTCGGCCAGGACACCGCCGCCCTCACCTCCCAGGGCCAGGATCGCCAAGGTGATCGGCCGTTGTCCGCTGCTCCACGTCGTTGTACCGGTGTTGATGCTCTCCATTGTCATCAGGCCGCCACCTCATAGCGTGCCGCGCGGTTCTCCAGGCCTCTGGACACGAAGGCGATCCAGCGCGTGTGGACCGCAGCGAGGAACCGGTCTCGCCGGGTGGGATTGTGCACGACGTCTGTGCGGTAGAAGGACGGGCACAGCACGGCGGCGTGCGCGTTCGCCCCGCAGACCCCGCAACCGACGCAGCTGTCCAGAACGGTGGCGATGGGGTCGGTACGCAATGGGTCGGGATTGTCGGTGATGCTCAAAGAGGGGCAGCCGGAGATACGGATGCAGGCGTGGTCGCCCGTGCAGGTCTCCGGATCGACGCCGAAGTGTTCGCGGACGACGCGCTTTCCGGTTTCGAGCTCCTCCGATTGCTGTTTCTTGACGCGCCGCTGCCGGTTGAGTTGGCACTCGCTCTGCGCCACGATCACCTTGGGGCCGGGCTCCTTCGTCGTGAGAGCCTTGACGAACAGGTCGCGCAGGGCGGACACCCTGTAGGTGTTCGTGACGGTGCGGCTCCAGCGCACTCCGATAGCCCGCACGGCCTTCTCGATGGGGTGCTTCGTCGACCGAATCGGGTTGTCTGCCTGTGACGAGAGCAGGTCCTGGCCGCCGGTCGCGGCACTGTAGGCGTTGTCGACCACGACGAGCAGTTGGTCATTTTCGTTGAAGACGGCGTTGCCCACGCCGCTGGTCAGACCGTTGTGCCAGAAGCCGCCGTCGCCCATGACTGCGATCGTGCGCCGGTCGGCGTCCTTGGAGTTGAGTGCGGCCGCGCCCGCCGATCCCAGGCCGTATCCCATCGTCGTTGCGCCGAGGTTGAACGGTTCGTTGATGGCGAAGAGGTGACAGCCGATGTCGGCGCTGATGTGGTGCTGTCCGGTCTCACGCTCAGCCAGTTTGAGTGCGCTGAAGATGGGGCGCTCCGGGCAGCCCGTGCATAGACCCGGCGGGCGCTGACGCATCGTAGGTGGTGCGACCCGCGGGGCGAACGGGCTTGCCGCGTCGGTTTCCGGGCGCAGCAGCGCGGGCTCGTGCGCGATCGCCTCCGGGCGGTACTTGTGGAGGAACTGCGCGACGCCCTTGGTGACGGCGGTGGAGGTGTACTCACCCACCGGGGGCAGCATGTCCTTGCCGTGCAAGACGGTGTCGTTGCCGGCGCGCCGCAGTATGGCGTGCAGGTTTTGCTCGATGAAGTCGGGCTGTCCCTCCTCAAGTAGCAGCACGGCGCGTTTGTCGACGCAGAAGTCCAGGATCTCGTCGTCCACTACGGGGTAGGTGACGTTCATGACATAGAGGGGCACGGTCGTGCGGCCGTAGGCGTCCGACGCTCCGAGCAGTTCCAGAGAGCGATTGAGGGTGTTGTAGAGACCACCCTGGACGATGATGCCGATGTCGGCGAGTCCGTCGCCGAAGACCTCGTTGAGACCGCGCTCCTTGATGAACTGGACTGCGGTCGGCCAGCGCTTCTCGTGCTTCTCGCGCTCGTGGAGGAAGCTCGCCGGTGGGAGCACGATCCGGCTCAGCTCGCGGCGCGGGTTCTCGATCGCGTCCTTCACCGTCATCGGGGGCCGTCGGTTGTCCTCGGCGGCGAACGTGCCGTGCAAGTGGCACGAACGCAGGCGTAGTTCGAGCATCACCGGTGTGTTGCTGACCTCGGAGAGCTCGAAGCCGGCCTGGACCGTGTCCACGATCGCCTGCAGATTGGGACGGGGGTCGAGCAGCCACATCTGCGACTTCATCGCGAAGGCATGCGCGCGTTCCTGCATGATGCTGGAACCCTCGCCGTAGTCCTCGCCGATGATGATCAGGGAACCTCCGGTGACGCCGCCGCTGGCGAGGTTTGCCAGGGCGTCGGAGGCCACGTTCGTGCCCACGGGGGACTTGAAGGTGATTGCACCGCGCAGCGGCTGGTGCACCGAGGCCGCGAGCATCGCTGCCGCTGTCGCCTCGGACGCGCTGTTCTCGAAGTACACGTCGAGCTCTGACAGGATCTCGTGGGCGTCGCCGAGCACATCCATGAGGTGTGAGATCGGGGCGCCCTGGTAGCCACCGACGTAGGCGACGCCGGACTGCAGTAGCGCCTTGGTGACGGCCAGGATGCCCTCTCCTCGGAAGGTCGTCCCGGCGCCTTGCCGCAGCTTGCCGACCTCAGCTGCGAAGGATCGCTCCGCCATCGTTGTTCCTCCTTACTCTGGTACGGCCGGGGCCCGCCGGGTCCGCCGATCTAGCGCTGTGGCGCGGGAGATGCCGTCGGGTCAACCGTGCGGCGACGAGGAACCCTGAGCCGCCCCGACTCCCGGCCAGGGGCGTCGATGCGCCGACGTGCCGCAGTCCCGCCTGCCCCTCTGTCGTGGCCAATGGCCACCACAGGCCGTATTGGCCGATCCACAGTCTCCGTCGCAAGGGTTGCCTCCGAACAGGTCGGCGTTCATTGCCTCGAGTTTCGCCGGACCCAGGAGGACCAGTCGTGGCCGACGACGGGTTCGTAACGTGGGGCGTCAGTCGGTTAAGCAGGCCTTCGGCTCAGGTCAGTTGGCACGCAGCAGATCGACATTGCCGCGCAGGCTCGTAAGCAGGCGTTCGATGTCGTCCGTCGTGTTGTAGCAGTGTGCCGCTATGCGCAGGTTGTTGTCGCGTGAGGATGTGACGATGCCGTCCTTTGAGAGCCGCGCGACGAGCGCCTCGGCGTCGACGGAACGTGCCGCGACGAGGGGGCCACGGCAGGCGGGGGATTTGGGGGTGACGACGTGGGCGTCCATGGTTTCCAGCTCGTCGATCAGCCATGTGTTGAGTTGCTCGACGTGAGCTGCGGTCTCTTCGACGCCGATTTCGAGCATGAGTTCCACGCCGGCGTATGCGGCATAGACTGAGGGGATTGGTGGTGTGCCGGCTTCAAAGCGTCGCACCGAGGGGGACGGGGCGTAACGGTCAATTCGCATCGCGAATACGTCGCTATCGGCGAACCAGCCCGTCGCGAGCGGTACAAGGTGTGACGTCGTGGTGCTGTTGGCATAGAGGTAGGCGACACCGGGCGACGCCAAGAGGTATTTCAGTGCGCCGCCGACCACGAAGTCCACGCCCAGTGCTCGGGCGTCGATCGGCAACGCGCCGGCCGACTGGTACGCATCGACGAGAACGAGCGCTCCCCGTTCGTGGGCGATGCGGGTGATGGCCTCCAGGTCGAGTCTGCTGCCGTTGCGGAAGCAGACGTGCGTCACGGAGACAAGGGCCGTTCGCTCATTGATCGCGGCGGCGAGTCGGTCGAGGGACATTGTGTTGTCCGGCTCCGCGGGCACGTGGACGATCCGTGCGCCGCGCCGCTCGTGTGCGTGCCAGATTTGCCCGACCGTCGGGAACTCCAGATCGGTCGTGACGATGGTGTCGCGTGGTCCCGTGAAGTCCAGTGCGGACGCGAGTGCGTTCAGTCCGGCCGATGTGGACGTGGTCACTGCGATCTCGTCGGCGTCGACGTTCAGCAGCCGGGCATACGCCGTGCGTAGGCGCTCGGTACACGCCACCCAGTGGTCCCACGCCGAGCCTTCGCGTTCAAGGCTGGCCAGGTAGTCGTTGTATGCCGTGCGGACCGCGTCGGACAGGGCGCCCTGCGAACAGCTGTTGAGATAGGTGAGCCGGTCGAGCACCGGGAATCGGTGCCGGATGCGGTCGGGTAGGGACTCTTGGAGCACGGGGGTTCCTCTTTGTCGTTTTCGGTTCGTACGGTGACGTCTGTTCAGTCCTTGCCAGGGGCGAGGGCGAGGACGCGGGTGGGGCTGCCGGTGCCGCCGACGAGCTTCAATGGGGCGGCTATCAGCACGGCCCCGGTGGCGGGGAGCGCGGCAAGGTTCGCAAGCTGGGTCAGGCCGTACTTGCCCGAGCCCAGGAGGAGGTTGTGCATCGGGAAAGCGGGTTCGAAGCGATATGCCTGGCCCGCGTCGGTGCCGACGGTTTCAACCCCGACCCCGGTGATCGGGGTCTCGTGCGCGAGCCAGCGTGCGCACTCGGCGTCGAAGCCCGGCGTGTGCGGTCCGGTCTCCGAGGCGTTGAGGAAGGCGGCTTGGTCCGTCGCATACGCGTCCCACCCGGTGCGCAGCAGCAGCCAGCTGCCGTCGGGCAACGGACCGTGTTCGGCCTCGAACTCCTTCACGTCGTCAACCGTGAGCAGGTAGTCGGGGTTCTTGGCGGCCTCGGCCGACTTGTCGATGACGACCGCAGGGCCGATCAGGCGGTGCGGTGGCACCGCCGCGAGGTCCTCACCGTCCCGGCCGGTGATCCAATGGTTCGGCGCGTCGAAGTGCGTGCCGACATGCTCGCCGATCTCCAGCCAAGACCAGGACCAAGCAGGTCCGCGGTGGTCGAAGTTACTGATCTCGTGCCTACGCAGCCCGGGGGTGTTCGCGAAGGGCTCGGGCAACTGCAACAGCGGGGTCTGCTCGCTGAGCGGCTGGGTGAGGTCCACGATGTGTATGGACCCGCCGGTCAGTGCGCCGATCAGGGATGAGAGTGTGTCAGCGGCCATGGTCACTCCTGGCGTCGGGGTCGGACGGGATTCATTTGCGTTCGGCTAGCGGCGCGTCAGCACTGCGGGCGAGCAGCGGGCGGGTCTCCGCGCCACTGGCACGCCGCCTGGCGACGATCGCGTAGACCACGGAGATGACGGCGAGGTAGGGCACACCCGCTTCCCAGGCGATGGAGAGTCCGAGCTTGAAGCAGGCGAGCAGGATGCCGATGAGCAGCGCTATCCCGATGACGGGGGTGGCCATGCCGCCTGGCAGCCGGACCGGCGACTGTGCCATCCCGCGTTGCTCCCGGATCCGACGGAATGCGACGAGCGTCGCCAGGATGAGAATCCAGACCGCTATGCCGCCGAAGATCGAGATACCGAAGAGTGCGAAGTACGCCTTGCCTGGTGAGGCCACCGACAGGTACGCGGCGAGGGCCAGACCGAGCGCGGAGATCACAAGGGCGTTGCGCGGCGCTCCCGTCTTCGTCGTCCGTCCGAGGACCGCCGGCGCGTAGCCGTCATGGGAGAGAGAGTGCGCCATGCGGGTAGTGAGGTAGAGGTTCGTGTTCATGCTGGAAAGCGCCGCGGTGAGCACGACGAAGTTCATCACCGATGCCGCGGCCGGGATGCCCGCGACGTCGAAGATCCTTACGAACGGGCTCGCCAGGATGCCGTGTGCCGTTGACTTTGCGTTCCATGGAACGACCGCGACGATGATCGCGATCGAGGCGACGTAGAACAGCGTCAGACGGATCAGCATCGAACGGATCGCGTGCGGTACCGTCCGCTCCGGCTCCTTCGTCTCCGGCGCAGTCACCGAGATGACCTCGATACCGTAGAAGCTGAAGATGACGATGAGCATCGACAGCCAGATTCCGGTGAGCCCGTTCGGCAGGAAGCCACCATGCGCAGTCAACTGGTGCAGGCCTACCGCAGGGTGGCTCGGCAGGCCGACCGTGAGGTATGCGATGCCGAGCAGGACGAACAGCCCGATCGCGGTGACCTTGATCGACGCGAACCAGAACTCGAACTCGCCGAAAAACTTGACCGCCGTCGCATTCACGATGAGCAGCAGTACGGAGAAGACGACGACCGGCGCCCACAGCGGGATCGACGGCCACCAATACTGCACGTATGTCCCAGCGGCGATCACCTCTCCGCCCACGGCGACGATCTGCGCAGTCCAATAGGTCCAGCGAATGACGAATCCGGCCCACGGTCCCAGGTAGCTTTGCCCGATAGCTCCGAAGGAACCCCGGGTGGGATGGACCACGGTCATCTCCGCAAGGGCCCAGGCGACGATCAGCGCGATGCCCGCACCGATGAGATAGCTGATGATCACGGCGGGGCCGGCCGTGCTGATCGCAAGCGTCGAGCCGAGGAAGAGACCGGTCCCGATCGCGCCGCCGATGCCGATCATCGTGGCTTGGCGGTGGCTGAGTCCGCGCGTCAACGCGCCCTTCTCGGCCGGCGTACTTGTTGGCGGTGTTGTCATTGAATGCACACCTCTCATGAGGATGCCAACAGGCGGTAAGAATTACCGAAATCTGACGCCCGGGGCGGCGACAGTACGTGCGGCGGACCGATCGTCCACCAGTCGGAAGAAGCCGAGGAGCTGCGGTCCGCGCCTCACCGAGGTTCTCCAGGCTGTATGCGAAAAGACGCAGGATGGCGAATGTCGGCATCAAGGTCCTGTCCCAGGTCGCCAACACTGAGCTGACCAGCGGGCAAGACGATGCAGACTTCGTCGTACACGTAATGGCGACTGCTGCACACGGGCCGTCAGGCGGAATGAGCCCGACCGATTGAGCTCCGCGACAACCGTGCGCGGGTTCGAAAATGACTCGAACTCGCGACAGGCGGTTCGCGTGCATGACGCCCTCGTAGCAGCGGCGACACGGCCAGGCCGTAGCCGGGATTGTCCACGGCCCAGACTTCACCCGCCGCAACGTGGAGCCCGGTGCCCACGGCGAACGGGTACCGACGACAGCCCACTTGGAACCAACCGAACCAGGTGTTAAGCCTCCGCATAGCCTGCGCCGTCAACAAGTCCTTACTCGAGGCGGCGTGCGCGAGCTGGTGTCGGACGGTTACATCGCGCTCGACGGGGACGATTCCAGCGATCATGCTGCACCCCTGGGACTCGGAGACAACCCGACCAGGCATCGACTCGCCCAGATTAACTGTGGGTAGATTAGTTAAGCCGTAGTGATCTGTCTAGCGTTCTTTCGACGCTCGCCACACATTCGACATAGGAGGTTGGGCATCGCTCGCTGACGTGTCCAGGCATGTCGCCGTGGAAGTGCGGCTGCCATGCGGGGGATGGCGCCTGACGCACTCACTACAGCCACGCACACACCGAGGCAGAGACCGTCACGAGCCCCAAGTAACCGACCACAGCCGCACGGGAAGTCCCCCCTGGTACCGAGCGACCTACTCGAAGAGCCGGGAAGCCAGTCTGGATGGAGACGATCGCTGCCGCCCGGCAGTCGAATAGCGAGCGCCGGATACACGACCCCGCAGATCGGCTGGTCGCCCCCGAAGCCGTTCGCCCGGCAACCCACGGCGCCTATCGTCGGCAAAGGGTGCGAAGCACACCTGCCCTGTCTCGGCGCCGGACGCGGCCGACGCACGTTGCAGGCATCCATCGCCGTCATCTAGTTTTAGTCCAGATAAAATCGGACGATTAAGGCGGTAACGGGATGCGTATTGGTGAAGGGCTACGCGGGCTACGGCAGACCCGGAACATGACGTTGAAGGACCTGGCAGAGGCGACCGGTCTGTCCGCCGCAATGCTCAGCCAGGTGGAACGCGACCGTACCGACCCCAGCCTGGAAACCCTGCGGCGGCTGGCCAAGGCGCTCGACGTCCCCGTCTTCAGCCTCCTACGAGACGCCGACAACGACGCGGTCGCCGTCGTCCGCCGCGACGACCGCATGCTCATCCGCTCGCCACACTGCCGCACGGCCTACGCCCGAGTCTCTCCCGGCCAAGGGCGGCTTGAACTACTCGAGGGCACGCTCGGCCCTTGGGGCGCCACATCGCAGGAGCCGTGGTCGCATCCGTCCGAGGAGTGCGCCGTGGTGCTCAGCGGCGCACTCGTCGTCGAGGTGGCCGACGAACGCTACGAGCTGGACGCCGGCGACAGTTGCTACTTCGACTCTCGTCTCCCCCATCGCTACCTCAATATGGCTGACGCGGCGGTGTCGTTCCTCATCGCGATCACGCCACCGAGCTACTGACCCAAGCACGCGTGTGGCGCCCCGGCGGCGGAGCGGGAGTTCACCCAGGGCGAGCGGCACGGTCGTTGACACCGCGTCAACACCCGTGTCGCCGTAGAACTCCTAACAAAAATGGCTCATTGGCCTTGGAATGCCGGTGCCTGTCGGGCTGTTGACTCGCACATGAGGAGGGGTCAGCAACTGCCGTGGATTGTGTCGGATGGGCTGTGGGCGCGGATCGAGCCGCTGTTGCCAGTTGTGCCGCGCCGACCGGATCACCCGGGCCGCAGGCGTCTGGATGACCGGAAGGTCCTGTCGGGCATCCTGTTCGTGCTGTACACCGGCATTCCGTGGAAGTTCCTGCCGCAGGAGCTGGGCTTCGGCTCGGGCATGACCTGCTGGCGCCTGTACCGCTCGAAAATACAAGTCGGCGCTGTGAGCTGTGGTGATGTCGTTCGGTCAGGCGACGCAGTGATACACGTTGATCAATGCTTCCAGGACGGGTTGTCGCCGGATCCGGTGGGCCCGGAGGCCGGTGACGGAGGCCGAAACAGGAGCTTCGTCGCTGTCCGGGGGCAGTTGCTGCCGAAACCAGTGGGGCCGATACCCGTTGTGTGCTGAAGAAAGACCCAAGAGGGGGCCGCACGACCAACCCACTCACGCACCGTCTTCGTGGACACAGCCGCCCCCACTCCGAAACGTACGAGGGCCCAGGCTGGGCCACGGCGGGCGATGTCGGTGCCACCTGCCTGTACGCGGTCTACGGGCCGAGGCGGGAGATCTGATTGCCCGCGATCCTGATCAGGCTACCGGGGGTGCAGGTGCCCGTCTCTCGGGCTTGGGGGGCCGTCGAGGCCGGGGTGATTCATGTCGGACACACGGGGCCCGGGGTCTGGTCCGACAGGTACTGCGAACGCTCAGCCCGAGTGAAATCCCGGTGGAGTGCTCCGCAGATCTTCTTGATCGCTTCCACCGCGTCAGGAAGGGAGAGTCGCCACAGCCGCGTTGTCCCGTTGTTGCTGCTGGTGGCGAGGATCTGATCCATCGGGCTGAACACCGCCGAGTGGACGCTGCTGGTGGGATCAGTCAGGTCGTCGCGGATGCGGCCGGTGGCGACGTCCCACAACCGGACCGTCTGGTCGTCGTCGCCGCTGGTGGCAAGGGTACGGCCGTCGTGGCTGAAGGCCACCGAGTCGACACGGCCGGCGCCGGTGGGCTCGGTGAGGGTTTTCGTAGTCCTTCCGGTGTCCGCGTCCCACAGGCGTGCTGTGCCGTCGTCGCTGCCGGTGGCGAGGGTACGGCCATCCGGGCTGAACGCCACCGAGTTGACCGGCTCCGTGTGGCCGGTGAGGTGTTTTCGGACCCGGCCGGTGGCAACGTCCCACAGCTGGACCGTCCTGTCCCCGTCGCCGCTCGTTGCCAGGGTATGACCGTCCGGGCTGAACGCCATCGACGTCACGATGCTGCCGTCGGCGGGGTCGCGCAAGATCTTGGATGCTCCCGTATCGACATTCCACAGCCTTGCCATGGCAGCGGTGCCGTCGGTGACGCCACTGGCAGTGGTGGCCAGTGTGTGGCCGTCCGCGCTGAAGGCTACGGGGGTACCCACTCCCGTGCGGAGCGTCCTGAGGGTCTTTCCGGTCGCCAGGTCGAGCAAGCGCACCCTTTCGAGTGTGCTCACGGCAAGCGTGTGGTCGTCCCGGCTGAGGCCCACCGCGTTCACCTCACCGGTCCCGGTGGGATCGGTGAGTGTCTTGCCGGGCTTGCCGGTGACGGCGTTCCACAAGCGCACGGCGCCGTCACTGCCACTGCCGGTGATGACGGTCCGGCCGTCCCAGCTGAACGCCACCGAATCCAGCCAGCTGGTGCTGTCCAGAATCGTGTTCTCCGGCACGTCCCACAGGCGTGCGGTGCCGTCGTCGCTGCCGGTGGCGAGCGTGCGGCTGTCGGGGCTGAACGCCACCGAAAGCACGGTGCCGTGGCCGGTGAGGGTTTTCAAGATCCTTCCGGTGTTCGCGTCCCACAGGCGTGCCGTGCCGTCGTCGCTGCCGGTGGCGAGCGTGCGGCCGTCGGGGCTGAACGCCACCGAGAAAACGCCGCCGCTCGCGGTGCCAACGGTCAGGGTATGCCGAACCTTGCCGGTGGCCACGTCCCACACCCGCACCGTGCGATCGTTCGGCGCGGCCAGCGTACGACCGTCGGGGCTGAACGCCACCGAGAAAACGCCGCCGCTCGCGGTGCCAACGGTCAGAGTGCGCCGAACCTTGCCGGTGGCCACGTCCCACACCCGCACCCTCGGCCCATTGCCGCTGCCGGCAGCGACGGTGTGCCCGTCGGGGCTGATCGCCACGGAATCGACGCTGCGTTCGGGATCGATCAGGTCCTTTCTGACCGTACCGGTGGCCACATCCCACAGCCGTACCTTCCGGTCCGCGCCGCTGCCGGCCACCAGAGTGCGGCCGTCGCGGCTGAAGGCCACCGACCACACCGGTGCGCTCAGACCCGTGAGCGGGCGCCGCGGTCTTCCCGTCGCCAGGTCCCACAGTCGGATCGTCCCGTCACCTCCGGTGGCAAGCGTCCGTCCGTCGGGGCTGAATGCAACTGAATTCACGCCCTCACTCAGGTTGGTGATGGTCCGACGGAGCTTGCCGCTGTCTGCGTCCCAGAGCCGGACCCGGTGTTCGCCACCGGTGGCGAGGAGGTGGCCATCAGGGCTGATCGCCACCGACTTCACCCCTTGGAAACCGACGTCGACCGTGTACCGGAGGGGACGAGTGGCAGCGACGATGAGGCTGGCTCTGGCTTCGGCGGTCGGGCTGCTCCGGTACGCCTGAACAGCCAGCAAAGAAGCCAGATCGGGCGCGCTGTCGAACAGCGCGGCGGACTGAGCTGCCAACTGGCGGGACTGGGCAATCCGTTGCGCGGCCACGGCACGCTCCCGGGCAGCGACCGCTGTCTGCTGTTGCCACAAGGCGACACCGGTGGCGATCAGGGCCATGGCAAGCAGGGAGGCCAGGATGCCGTTTATGCGCCGGGCCCGGCGCGCCGCGGCCTGTTGGTGCCGCTGGCTGGCGGACAGGAACGCGGCGACGTCCCCGGGTAACCCGCGCTGCCGGCCCCAGGCCGTTCCTTCCGAGAAATCGGTGCCGTCGAGCAGATCTCCTTTATGACCGCTCTTGGCGAAGCGTGCCTGTTGTTCACCCGCACGGTGCAGCCAAGCCTGGAACGCGCGGTCGTCGGCGAGCCAGTCCCGCAGGTCCTTCCAGTCGCGGATGAGGGCATCGTGGATGAGCTCAGCCACCGGGGGGCCGAGGGTACCGTCTGGCTTTCTTGGGACGTGGGTGGTGACAATGCGATGCCGGGTGAGGGTGTTCAGTACTTCTTCGAATGAGGGGTCCCGTGCGTCACCGGTCAGCGGTGCGTCTGTCGCCAGTGCTTTGAGGGAGCCGAGGAGGACCTGCTGACGTGTGGCCGGGATGGAGCGGGCGTCGTCGGCAGGCCGTACCAGTGCGGTAAGGATGCGCTGCGCGGTGAGCCGCTGCCCGTCAGGGAGTCGGCTGACGACCGTGTTGCACCAAGAGGTCAGACCGCCGGTCACTTCGCCGATCTGCTGGTAGGCGCGGTGTGTGAGGCAGCCGTCCTGGCGGCGTTCCCACATCTGTCGAAGGGCCAATTCCAAAGGAGGCAGGAGGATCGCTGCCGCCTGCCGGGTGGTTGAGCCGTTGGCGTCGGCGGCCAGGAGGTCTGTGATGATCCGCTCGGGAAGCCCGCTCTCGACGCGGAGGCCCACCGCCTGAGCGGGTCGGGTGATGATGGCGCGGAGGTCCGGGATGCTCACGCTGGCGGGCACGTTGAACAGGCCAGAGGCAGCGGCTTCCAGAAGAGCGGGGGCTGCGGCGGCCAGCCGCGGGTAGAAATCGTCTCGCATGATCAGTACCACGCTCGCCGCGGCCTGCGAGCGGATCAGCCTCACGAGTTCGTCCGCGGGGACAAGTCCCTCTCCCGGCTTGCGGCTGTCGGCGGCTCCGGTGAACAACTCCTCGAACTGGTCGACGACCACGACGAGCCGCTGATAGGTCGGTTCCGCGGCCAGTCTGCGTTCTGCCGCAGGCACGATCCCGTCGGTCGCGGCGCCCGACAGCCCCGCCTGCTCCAGTTCGGTCAGCAGGTCCACCCCGGGGCGGACGACCAACGGCAGCCACCGGTCGCTGCCCGGCAGCCTCCCCTCGGCCAAGGCGGGCAGCACGCCTGCCTGAACCAACGACGACTTGCCCGTGCCGGAGGGGCCGAGGACCAGGACCACCCGCTGCCGGCTGCCCAACGCGGCCAGGATCCCTTCCATGGCGGAGTCACGGCCGTGGAACCATCCAGCGTGTTCCGCGGTGAACGGCTCCAGGCCGCGGTACGGACACACCTGCTGCTCAGCCAGATCGGGCCACACCTGCCGCAGGACCTCGACGGGAGTGGCGTAGGCGATGCCCTGTCCCTTCGAGTGCTCGTCAGGCGTAGTGATCGCGGTGAGCATTCCGATCACCAGACCGGTGATGTCATCGACGACAGGTGCACCGCTGAATCCCGTGGTCAAGTCGTTGGCGCCGGTCAGTTGCAGTACCGAGCCGGATTCCTCGGCACCAGCGGGCAGCAGGTCACCGGCGATTCCATAGCCGAAGTGACCGCCAGTCGGCGCCTGAGCGGGGAACCCGAACGAGCGCACGCGGTGTCCTCGGCAGCCCTCCGCGGAGCCCAGCGCAAGCGCGACCACGCCATCGGGAGCTTCCTCCAGCTGTACAACGGCAACATCGCTGTGGTGAGGATCCCGCCACGCCTCGGAAACGACGACCCCGCGGACCCGCGGCGCACCTTGGGCATGGGGGAAGGCCAGCCGCAGCGTGTCTCCGGGGCCGTGCCCTGCTGCGGCCACCACATGGGCGCATGTGGCCACCACCCCCTCGCCGACCAGGAATGCCGCACCGGCGACATCTCCCTCGGGGCTGAGAACCTGGGCCACCGCCGAGGGCATCCGCGGGGCCGATCCATCGCCGGGAGCACCGTCAACCAAGTCCACAGCACGATCCTCACCGACCGTCCGACGCCTCCTGGTCGCTGTCGCCGTTCTTCCACGTCACCTTCACCTTCAGGTGACAGTTGGCTTCGCTCTTGGTGATCACGGCCCCGGCTTGGACGGCCAGGTCGACGCCGAACTCGACCTCGACTTCGTCAGGGCCAGCCTCGCGCAGCTGGTGCAGCACCGCACGGGCTGTCGCCGACACCGGCCCCAGGGCCGCCTGCAAACTCGCGGGAAACTCGTGGATGGCGTCAGCGACCCGACCGGCTTTGACCGGTCCATCGAGCGTAGTCGTAGTCTCAACCAGAACCGAGCCTCCGCCCTCCAGCGGGATCCGGACGAGTCCTGCCACCTGTCGCTCCCCCTGCCGTCCACCTCGCCCACGCGCGCCCGGTTCCGTGTTCGAGAAACGCCAACGCGTACAGGCGCCTGCCGAGAGCAGTGTCGAGGTGCAAGAAGTCGACGTCAATGATGCCCTCGGCCTGGTTGGTGAGGAACTCCCGCCAGGTCGGGCCGGTACGGCGAGGTGCCGGGTCGATGCCCCCTGCGTGGAGGATCTCCCCTACCGTGGACGCGGCGATCGGGTGCCCGAGACGGCCCAACTCGCCCTGGATCCGCCTGTGCCCCCACTGCGCGTTCTGACGAGCGAGCTGCGGGATCAGCTTCTTGATGGCTGCCCTGGTCGGCGGTCGTCCGGTACGGGCGCGCCGGACGCTGTAGTCCCACTTCGCCGCAATGAACCTGCGATCCCAGGCCAACAGCGTCCCGGGAGCGACCGGAAAAACCTCGCGCCGGCGACGACGGGGTATCAGGCCGGAGAGGGCGGCCAGCCAGAACCGGTCCGCGGGCTCGTAGCGGACCGGGCCGGCTATCTGACGACGCAGGACCACATTCTCATGCCGGAGTACGAGCACTCGGCGTCCTTGTCGGTGTCGCGACGCAGCAGCACCCCGGAAACAGACAGCAGCTTGCGGGCCACCTTGTAGAGGATCGAGATGATCACGCGGACATGGTCCCAGCCGAGAGTGCTCCACCGCCCCGACCTGCGGCGATGACTTTACGAGCCCCACACCCCTGGATTTCCCCTGCCCAGAGAATACGTGCCACCACGGACCCGGGAATGGAAGTCCGCGCGGCCAGCGAGCTTGGTTGGGGCCGCCGGCCGGGAGCTTGCGTCGAGCCGATGGTGTGGCTGTCCTGGCCCGGGTGGCCTCCGCACTAGTCGAGTGACCAAGTTGCTTCGGAACGTTCTCTCACCCTGCGCCGCGGTGACATCCTCGCCATCCCCGGTTCGTCCCGCATGAGACGGGAGTTGCTGAAGTGAGCGAGATCGGCAGACAGCACTACGGCTTGCCACGTACGCTCGCTGTCGACCGGATCCGACGTACCG
>NZ_JBSFJX010000163.1:0-18000 GCF_053598275.1 Streptomyces sp. NPDC001156
GGGCTCCTGTGCGACCGGGCCCTTCTGGTCCGGGGCCCGGCGCGCGCTCACAGGAGGCCAGGCGGCCGAGGCTCGCGGCGGCGGAGTCCGTCAGGGCTTGAGCTCCAGCGTGTCGGCCGTGCTCTTGTCGACGTCGGCCTTCGAGAAGTGCCACGACAGCAGCTCGCCGGCGGCCCACTTGTCCGTCTGGTCGGTGTAGTGGGCGCTGTAGGCGTGCCCGGAGGCGCCGGTGAGGTTGATCCACTTGGACTTGTCCAGGTCGTCCAGGTTGACCACCATCCGCATCGACGGCACCCAGATGACGCCGTAGCCGCCCGCCGCGTTCCAGCCGGTGGCGTCCACGGCGGCCTCGCCGCCGTCGAGCTTCCAGGGACCGCGGTTGAGCATGTACTGCAGGACGCTCGGTCCCTCGCTGCCCAGGGTCTGGTTCTTCAGGAACAGGCGGTGCAGCCGGCCCCAGCTCCAAGTGTCGATGTCCTTGCCCAGCTTGGCGGTCAGCTCCCAGCGCGCGTCCGTCAGGGCGCGCTTGAACAGGGCGTCGCGCGTCGTGGTGGCCGGCTGGGTGCGCGTCTCGGGCAAGTGCCACCAGTCGTTCGTCTGGTCGTCGATGATGTTGTTCACCACCTGGAACCAGCGGTCGCCGCCGTCCGGCTGCGCCTGGTCCGCGTCACGCTCGCCGCACTCGCGCACCTTCTGGTCGGCGTCCGCGGGCCCGGTGTTGTCGGGCGGCTCCACCCACAGGCACTGGCCCTTGACCCGCAGCTCCTTGGGGAGCTTGTTGCCGAAGGCGAGCTTGAGGATGTTGCGCCAGACGGCGTTGAAGTACGCGGCTGCCGCGGAGTCGGCGTCCTGGGTCCGGTCCCAGCTCTCGAGCAGTTTCTGCGCCTCGCGGACGTTCTTGTCGGAGACGTCGATCTTGAGCAGCTTGGGCACCAGCATCTTGGCGATCTCACTGCTGTTGTCGAGCTGCATCTGCCGCATGTCGTCCGTCGAGATCTTGCCGCCGCCCTTGATCTTGGAGTCGATCAGGTCGTTGATCCGCTGGCTGCGCGCGCCGTAGTCCCAGTCCGTGGTGAGCGTGTAGGGGTACTTGGCCTTGTCGATCACGGCCTGGTTGGCGGTGACGATGTAGCCGCGTTTCGGGTTGTACTCGTAGGGCAGCGCTTCCTGCGGGATGTAGCGGCCCGTCCAGCTGTACTTGGAGCTCCAGCCGGGCGCCGGGAACCGGCCGTCGTCGCCCGGCGCGCGCACCGGGATCTTTCCGGGCAGCTGGTAGCCGATGTTGCCCTTGGTGTCGGCGTAGACCAGGTTCTGCGAGGGCACGTCGAACAAGCGGGAGGCGGCACGGAACTCGTCCCAGTTCGACGCCTTGTCGATCTGGAAGACGGCGTCCATGGAGGTGCCGGGGTCCAGGGCGGTCCATTGCAGCGCGATGCCGTAGCCGTCGCCCCGGTCGGGCGCCGCGGTCTCCACCGTCGCCTTCTTGCCGACCGTGACGAGCTCGTCGTCGCGGTCGGACAGCAGCGGGCCGTTGTTCGTCTCACGCACGACGATCTTCTTGGACGCACCTCCGGCGACCTTGATCGTCTCGGCGCGGGTGGTGAACGGCTTCACCGTGCCGTCGTAGAGGTAGCCGTCGCCGGAGAGCTTCTCCAGGTAGAGGTCGGTGACGTCGACGCCCGAGTTGGTCATCCCCCAGGCGATGTTCTGGTTGTGGCCGATTATCACGCCGGGCATGCCCGCGAAGGTGTAGCCGGTGACGTCGTACTGGCACTTGCTGGAGATCTCGGTGCAGTGCAGGCCCATCTGGTACCAGACCGAGGGCAGTGAGGGCGACAGATGCGGGTCGTTGGCCAGCAGCGGCCTGCCGGTGATGGTGTGGTTGCCGGCCACGACCCAGGAGTTGGAGCCGATGCCGTTGCCGTTCACGCCGACGGCCGCCGGAACGTTGTCCAGGACCTTGGAGAGGCCCGACAGCTGGCTCTGCAGGGCCGAGGAGGCCGAGGCCGAGGTGGACGTCCCGGTCGCCGACTGCGAACCCTTCGAGCCGCTCGGCTCGAACGTCTTGGTGAGGCTGTTGTACCGGCCCTCCTGGACGATCGGCTTGTTGATGTCGTAGGGGTAGTCCGGGTAGAGGTCCTCGATCTGCTTCGGGCCGAGGCGGCTGGTCATCAGGGAGCGGTCGATCTCGTCCTGCATGTTGCCGCGCAGGTCCCAGGCCATCGCCTTGAGCCAGGAGATCGAGTCGACCGGGGTCCACTGCTCGGGCGTGTAGTCGTTGGCGAAGCCCAGCGCCGCGTACTCCAGGGAGATGTCCTTGCCGTCCTTGCCCTTCAAGTAGGCGTTGACCCCCTTGGCGTACGCCTGGAGGTACTGCTTGGTCGAGGCCGACAGCGTGGTGTCGTACTCCTTCTGCGCCACCCGCTCCCAACCGAGGGTCCGCAGGAACTCGTCGTTCTTGACCTGGCCCTTGCCGAACATCTCGGACAGACGCCCGGATGTCAGATGGCGGCGCACGTCCATCTCGTAGAACCGGTCCTGCGCCTGGACGTAGCCCTGCGCCATGAAGAGGTCCTCGTCGGACGAGGCGTAGATCTGCGGAATTCCGTAGCCGTCACGTTTGACGTCGACGGGGCCCGTCAGGCCTTCGAGGGTGATCGATCCCTTGGTCTGCGGGAAGGAGGCGCGGACGGTACTGACGGACCAGTACCCCCCGTAGCCGAAACCTCCCACGAGGGCCACAACCAGGACGATCAGTAGCAGACGGGCTCTGCGCCCCTTCTTCCTGCCGGACTTGCCGGGCTTCTGGCCGGAAGAGGCGGTGGTGTTGGGGGGCATCGCTGTCCTTGCTGTCCTAACACGAGCGGCAGGGCGGGCTGTGCTTTCTACTGAGCGCTGGAGCAACCATAGGCGCAGGGCCCGACGCGTCTGGACGCGGAGTCGGGAACAGGCCCGGACGGAGGTTCGATCATCCGCCCCCGATCGTCAAGAAAGCGTCAAGAGTTAGGTAAGGTAATGAAGTACCTGCACTGAAGCCCGCACCCACACCGGGTTTCGGGTGCTCGGATGGAGGCGTTCGCACCGCGGCGCCCGGATCGGCGAGAAGGGAACAGCCGCTGACTGTCCACCACCTCAACCAACTCTTGCTCGCCTGCTCGCTCGTTCTGCTCATCGCGGTGGCAGCGGTCCGGATCTCCTCGCGCAGCGGGTTCCCCAGCCTGCTCGTCTACCTGGGCATCGGCATCGCCATGGGCCAGGACGGAATCGGCGGCATCCGCTTCAGCAACGCCGAACTCACCCAGGTCATCGGATACGCGGCCCTGGTCGTGATCCTGGCGGAGGGCGGTCTCGGCACGAAATGGAAGGACATCAGGCCGGCCCTGCCAGCGGCCACCTCCATGGCCCTCATCGGCGTCGCGGTGAGCGTCGGCGTCACGGCCGCCGGCGCCCACTACCTGACCGGTCTGGGGTGGCGGCAGTCGCTCATCATCGGGGCGGTGGTGTCGTCGACCGACGCGGCGGCGGTCTTCTCGGTGCTGCGAAGGGTCCCCCTCCCCGCGCGCCTGACGGGCGTCCTGGAGGCCGAGTCCGGATTCAACGACGCCCCGGTCGTCATCCTCGTCGTCGCCTTCTCCACGGCCGGACCCGTCCAGCACTGGTACATGCTCCTGCTGACGATCGCCGCGGAGCTGGCCGTCGGCGCCGCCATCGGCCTCGCGGTGGGCTGGCTGGGCTCCTGGGGCCTGCGGCACGTGGCGCTGCCCGCTTCCGGTCTCTATCCGATCGCCGTCATGGCCATCGCGGTCGCGGCCTACGCGGCCGGCGCGCTCGCCCACGGCAGCGGCTTCCTCGCCGTCTACCTCGCCGCGATGATCCTGGGCAACGCGAAGCTGCCGCACTGGCCCGCGACCCGCGGTTTCGCCGACGGGCTCGGCTGGATCGCCCAGATCGGCATGTTCGTCCTGCTCGGTCTGCTGGTGACCCCGCACGAGCTGGGCGACGACGTCCTGCCGGCCCTCGTCATCGGCCTGGTGCTGACCATGGTCGCGCGGCCGCTGAGCGTGGTGGCGAGCCTCGTGCCGTTCCGGATGCCGTGGCAGGAGCTGACGCTGCTGTCGTGGGCCGGGCTCCGCGGTGCGGTGCCCATCATCCTGGCGACCATCCCCATGGTGAACGGCGTCGACGCCAGCCACCGCATCTTCAACATCGTCTTCGTCCTTGTGGTCGTCTACACCCTCGTCCAGGGCCCGACCCTGCCCTGGCTGGCCCGTCAGCTGCGCCTCGGCGAGGGCCCCGGAGCCTCCGATCTGGGCATCGAGTCGGCTCCCCTGGAGCGACTGCGCGGACATCTGCTGTCCGTCGCGATTCCCGAGGGTTCACGGATGCACGGCGTCGAGGTGAACGAACTGCGGCTGCCCGCGGGCTCCGCCGTCACCCTCGTCGTCCGCGAGGGGAAGTCGTTCGTGCCGCTGCCGACGACGGTGTTGCGGCGCGGGGACGAACTCCTCGTGGTCGCCACCGACCAGGTCCGCGATGCGGCGGAGAAGCGCCTGCGGGCCGTCGGTCAGGGCGGCAAGCTCGCCGGATGGCTGGGCATGACCGGCGACGAGGGGCCGGACCGCAGGCGTTGAACGCATGCTTCCGGGTACATCACACCGCGCGGAATCCCAGGTGAAGGAGGGCATGGTGCGCGCTTTCACAGGTGTGTTCGGCCTTCACCTCTGTACACTCAAGGCGCACCCTGATCGAACCAACTCTGCCTGACGCAGAGCTGGCGCGACCGTATGGCGGCCGGGACGCTCCCCCTGCGAGCGCCGGTATCTACCGCAGTACGCGCAAGAGGACAGCTCTCGGCGTGCCCCGACGGCGAACGCGCCCAACGGGGGCCGCGCTACCAGGCGGCAGAAAGGCACGGGCCGTGGCATCCACGGTCACCTCGAAGTCGTCCCGTCCGGGCTACACCCGGCTGCTGCGCACCCGCGGCGCCTGGACGTTCCTGATCCCGGGCTTCGCGGCACGTCAGCCGTTCGCGATGCTCACCCTCTCCATCGTGCTGCTGGTACGGCACACGACCGGCTCGTACGGCGCCGCGGGCGCCGTCGCGGCGGTCACCGGTGTCTCCATGGCACTGTGCGCGCCCTACAGCGGCCGGCTCGCCGACCGCCACGGTCAGCGCGCGGTACTGCTCCCCGGCGTCCTGGCACACACCCTGGCCGCTTCCTCTCTGACGGCGCTCGCGCTGGCGCACGCACCCTTGTGGGTCCTGTTCGCGGCGGCCGTCCCCACCGGGGCCTCGGTACCGCAGATCGGTCCCATGGTGCGCGCCCGGTGGGGCGTGAAGCTCCAGGACTCGCCCCTGATGGCGACGGCGGCGGCCTTCGAGTCCGTCACCGACGAGCTGACCTTCGTGGTCGGGCCGCTGCTGGCGACGGCCCTGTGCACCACCGTGGCACCGGCCGCGGGCCTGCTCACCGAGGCAGCGCTGACCCTGGTCGGCGGTGTGCTGTTCGCCGCCCAGAAGGGCACGCAGCCGCCCGTCGCCGTCGTGCGGCACGCGCGCGTGGAGCACACTTCCGCCCTGCGGATCCCTGGTGTGCGAGTGCTGATCGTGACCTTCCTGGGCATCGGCACCGTCTTCGGCGGCATGCAGGTCTCGCTCGCCGCGTTCACCCAGTCGATCGGCGAGCCCGGCCTGAACGGCGCCCTGTACGGAATCTTCGCCGCCGGCAACATGCTCTCCGGAATCGTGTGCGGCGCCGTCGCCTGGAAGGCCGCCCCACAGCGCCGCCTGGTCATCGGCTACACGGCCCTCGCACTGACCGCCTCGGGTCTGTGGACCGCGCACTCCGTGGTCGTCCTGACCGGCCTCGGCCTTCTGGTGGGCATGTGCATCGCACCGGCCCTGATCACCGGCTACACGCTGGTCGAGGGCCTGGTCCCGGCCGGCGCCCGCACCGAGGCCTTCACCTGGCTGACCGGCGCCGTCGCGCTCGGCCAGGCGGCAGCGGTCACGGTTGCCGGACAATTGGAGGACCGCCTGTGGGGCGGCGCCGGTTTCCTGGTCCCGATGGCCGGAACGGTGCTGGCACTCGCGACCCTCGTGACCCTGCGGTCACGGCTGGCGACACACCCGGCCGGCCGCACTGTGGCACGTGGCGTCGGTCACCGCGTGCCGCTCACGGTGGACTGATCCCAAGGAATACGACACTATTGATGGTCGTTAGCACTCATTGAGTGAGAGTGCCAGGAGGAAGACTAGTGCCGACCTACCAGTACCAGTGCACCGAGTGCGGCGAGGGCCTCGAGGCGGTGCAGAAGTTCACCGACGACGCACTGACGGAGTGCCCCAACTGCGGTGGCCGCCTGAAGAAGGTGTTCTCCGCGGTCGGCATCGTCTTCAAGGGCTCCGGCTTCTACCGCAACGACAGCCGCGGCTCGTCCTCGAGCAGCAGCCCGGCGACGTCCAAGCCGTCGAGCTCCTCGTCGTCGTCCGGCTCGTCCTCCTCGTCGGACTCCGGCTCGTCGTCGACGAGCAGCACCTCCTCCGCCGCGTAAGGCTGCCGACCGGACCCCGCCGTCTCATGGGACAGCGGGGTCTTGGTGCTGTCCGGAGCCAGCTACTGTGCTCGCCATGGAGAACGCAGAGATAGGCGTCATCGGCGGTTCCGGCTTCTACTCCTTCCTCGACGATGTGACCGAGGTCCGGGTCGACACCCCGTACGGGGCGCCCAGCGACTCTTTGTTCTTGGGGGAAATCGCCGGCCGGCGCGTCGCCTTCCTCCCTCGCCACGGCCGCGGACACCATCTGCCGCCCCACCGCATCAACTACCGCGCCAACCTGTGGGCGCTGCGCGCCGTCGGCGTACGGCAGGTCCTCGGGCCCTGCGCGGTGGGCGGGCTGCGCCCCGAGTACGGTCCCGGGACGCTCCTCGTACCGGACCAGCTGGTGGACCGCACCAAGGCCCGGACCCAGACCTACTTCGACGGGCTGCCGCTGCCGGACGGCGCCGTGCCGAACGTGGTGCACGTGTCCCTCGCCGACCCCTACTGCCCCACTGGCCGCGTCGCGGCGCTCCAGGCGGCGCGCGGGCGCAACTGGGAGGCGGTGGACGGCGGCACGCTGGTCGTGGTCGAGGGCCCGCGGTTCTCCACCCGTGCCGAATCGTTGTGGCACCAGGCGCAGGGCTGGTCCGTGGTGGGCATGACCGGCCATCCCGAGGCTGTGCTCGCCCGTGAACTTGAGCTCTGCTACACGTCGTTGACCCTGGTCACGGACCTCGACGCGGGAGCGGAGACCGGTGAGGGCGTCTCGCACGACGAGGTGCTGAAGGTGTTCGCGGCGAATGTGGACCGGCTGCGGGGCGTGCTGTTCGACACGGTGGCGGGTCTCCCGGCGAACGAGAAGCGGGACTGCCTGTGCCGGACGGCACTGGGCGGGATGGATCCGGGGTTCGAGCTGCCCTGATCGACGGCGCGGACGCCGGGTGGGCCGGGTTGGGGGTCGGTGGGTGCGCGGGCGTCGGCGTGGGGACGGGAGTGGGCGTCGGCCTCGGCGTCGGGATGGGGGTAGGCGACTGTCCCGGCCTTGGGATGGGCGTTGGCGTGGGCCGCGGTGCCGGTGTGGGCGCGGGCCTTGGCGTCCGGAAGGGCCTGGGCGTAGGTCTCGGCTCCGGCGGGCGGAACGTCCCGTTCGGGTGAGCGTGTTGTCCACAACCGGCCGGTAGTCCACGGGCGTCAGCGGACTCCGGCGCCAAGCCTCATCGTGGATCGCGTTCCGATCTCGTGATGCAGGTGGTGATCAGCATGACCCGGTTCTCGCCCTACGCCCCTTCCTCTCCTACGTCGGCTTCTTCCCCTCCGACCTGGGCTTCCTCTCCTTCCGCACGCCTCGCACCCCCGGCCGACTCCGTGATGCCTACGTACGGGCAGGCTTCCGGGGCGGCGTTACCGCGAGGGGATGCCTACATGCACCGGCCTCTCGAGCCCGTCTTCGCGGACCGACCACCTGGAGACGCCTTCTCGTACCCACCGCACAGGGAGACCTCCGCGTGGCCCATCCACCGGCAGGACTCAGCCCAGGCATTCGCCGTCCGGCCGGATCCGGACGTGTTCGCCGACCCATCGGACACTGACGTCCCGGTCCGCACGGACACCCCTCCCACGTGCTCAGTGCCGCATTTCGCTCCTGTGCGGGTGCGCGGCGGCCGCCACCAGCTGCGGCGTCTGGTACGGCACCGAAGGCGGGCCGTGGCCGTGGGCCTGGCAGTCACGGCGGCCGCACTCGTGGCGACGGGGCCGGGCGGCTCCGAGGGTGCCCGGGGACATCCGGACGCCTCTCGGCGTCCGACTCCGGCGGCCAGCCCCGGACGGGAACGGAGTGCGGTCCAGATGGTGACGGCGCCGGTACGGATCGCGGACGGGGCCACGGTACGAATGCTGCGTCCCGGCGCCCGGGTCGACGTGATCGCGGCCGACGGGGGCGGCGGCGCGAAGGTCGTCGCGGCCGGGGCCCGTGTGACCCGGGTCCCGGACGTCGACCCGACCGAGAACGGCGCGCTGGTCGTGCTCTCCGTGCCGCGCACCACGGCGGCGCGCCTGGCCGGCGCCGGAGCGACCTCACGGCTGGCGGTGACGCTGTGCTGAGCGAGCGGGCGAAGCTTACCGACCGGTCACGAAGTGCCCTTCCTCATGGCATGGGCTGGACAAGCCCGGGAAGCCCTGACGTAGGTTGCGGACCGGTTCGTTCCGCAGCATGCGCGATCAAGAAAGGGCCCACTGGTGGTCGAGAAGAAGGAGCCGAGCATCTGGCAGGGCTTCAAAGCCTTCCTGATGCGAGGAAACGTCGTCGATCTGGCGGTCGCGGTGGTCATCGGCGCCGCCTTCACCAACATCGTCAACTCGGTGGTGAAGGGGGTCATCAGCCCGGTGGTGGGCGCGCTCGGCACCAAGAGCCTGGACAGCTACAGCTCTTGCCTCAAAGCGCCGTGCACGGGCACCGGCGACACCGCGACGGGCGTGCGCATTTTCTGGGGCTCGGTCCTCGGCGCCACGCTGAACTTCGTGATCACGGCAGCGGTCGTCTACTTCCTGATGGTCCTGCCCATGGCCAAGTTCCTGGCCCGCCAGGAGGCCCGCCGCAGGGCGAAGGAAGGCACCCACGAGGTGGGGGAGCTGACCGAGCTGGAGGTGCTCAAGGAGATCCGCGACGCTATCGTCGCCGAGCGCAGCTCCGGCCGGAGCCGGTCCTAGCTGTCCGAAGGCCCGGCGGCGCCCCGGAGGATCCGTTCACAGGCGCGCGCCCCGCGAGAGGGAGCGTCCGTCACAGGTGGTGGGGCGGCTTCTCGTCGAGGAAGCGCGCCAGGTCGGCGGCGCTGTCGCCGCTCGACGCGGGCTTCTCGCCCCACCCCCGGTCCGTGTCGTCCGAGGACTGCTGGTTCAGCGGGTCGTCGAAGACGAGGGCGTCCTTGGGCTCGGGCTCGGAATCCCGCTGCTCGCGGGAAGGGGTGATGGTGCTCATACCACCAGCGTACGTCCACGGCGGCGCCCCACGGGGCGGCGCCCAGGTCCGCGGCTCCCGCTGGCCCCGGCCCCCGGCACCGCTCCTCCCTGCCACCGACGACCACGGTGGCCAGGACGGGCCACCGCCGGGATCGGCGCACGGGAGGTTCTGAGTGGCAGAGGACGAAGGATCATGGGCACATGACAGTTGACGCTCTGACAGATGTCATGGGTCTGCGCGTGGGGCACGCGACACGCATCGGCGACGGCCGGCTCACCGGGACCACGGTCGTCCTCGCCCCGGAGGGCGGCGCGGTCGCGGCGGTGGACGTGCGCGGCGGCGGTCCCGGCACGAAGGAGACCGACGCGCTCGATCCACGCAACCTCGTGCAGAAGGTCGATGCCGTCGTCCTGACGGGAGGCAGCGCGTACGGGCTCGACTCGGCGTCGGGCGTGATGGCCTGGTTGGAGGAGCGCGGTCGCGGGGTGCGGGTCGGCCCCGAGACGACGCACGTCGTGCCGGTCGTACCGGCCGCCTGCATCTTCGACCTGGGCCGCGGAGGCGACTTCAAGGCCCGGCCGGACGCGGCGGTCGGCCGGGCGGCGGTGGAAGCGGCAGCCGCCAGCGAGCCAGGGGCGCCTGTTGCGGAAGGCTGCGTGGGCGCGGGCACGGGGGCGACGATCGGGCAGCTCAAGGGCGGAGTCGGCACCGCGAGCGTCCTGCTGGACTCGGGGATCACGGTGGGCGCTCTGGTGGTGTGCAACGCGGTAGGCTCGGCGATCGACCCGGAATCGGGGGCTCTGTACGGGGAGTTGCTCCAGGCCCACTTCGACCACCCGTCGCCGGACGTGCACGAGGCCGCGGGGCGGCGCCTCGCCGAGCTCGCCGCCGAAATGCCGCGCTCGCTGATGAACACGACCCTCGCGGTCGTGGCGACCGATGCCGAGCTCACCAAGGCGCAGGCGCAGAAGCTCGCAGGCGTCGCCCACGACGGGATCGCGCGCGCCGTACGTCCGGCGCACTTGCTCAACGACGGGGACACGGTGTTCGCACTGGCGACCGGCACGCATCCGCCGGCGTCCGCGAGCCCCCTCGCGCTCAACGAAGTGCTCGCGGCGGGCGCGGACCTGGTGACGCGGGCGATCGTACGGGCGGTGCGCGCCGCGGAGTCGGTGGACGGGCCGGGCGGGACATGGCCGTCGTACGAAGAGTTGTACGGCCGTTAGACACCGGCGCGGGACGATTGTCCCGGTTCTGTCACGTGAGGGTGTTCAACGCGGTGGAAGGGAACCCTTTGCCGCAGTGTCAGCTCTCTCTCCACGTACTCGAGCGGACCACCCACATGACAACGACCTGGAGAAGCTTGTGACAACGCCGGACATGCGAGCGCGGCGCGCACTGGGGGCCTGTGCCGCTTTGATGGTCGGCGCCCTGACCCTGACGGCCTGCGGTGGCAGTGCCAATGCCGACAACAACAAAAACGGACAGGACTCCGCCAAGACCTCGGCCGCCAAGATCGCCATCTCCGCGAAGGACGGTTCGACCGACGCGTCCGTCAACGCGACCGGGGTGCGGGTCAGTGACGGCAGGCTGACCGAGGTGACGATGACCGTGGCGGGGACGGGCATGGCCGTTCCCGGCAAGGTGTCCGCGGGCGGGACGTCCTGGAAGCCCGCGCAGCAGCTGGAACGCGGGACCAAGTACGAGATCTCGGCCACCGCCAAGGACGCGGACAACCGTGTGGCGGCTGCCAACTCCATCTTCACCACGGTCTCGTCGGCGAACAGCTTCATCGGGACGTACACGCCCGACAACAGGACGACGGTCGGCGTCGGAATGCCGGTGTCCTTCACCTTCGACAAGGCGATCACCGCCAAGAAGGCCGTCCAGTCCCACATCACCGTGACCTCCAGCAGCGGGCAGCAGGTCGTCGGGCACTGGTTCGGGTCGCAGCGGCTGGACTTCCGCCCCCAGGACTACTGGAAGGCCGGCTCCAAGGTCACGATGAAGATCGACCTGGACCGGGTCGAGGGCGCGAACGGCGTCTACGGCGTGCAGAAGAAGACCGTGTCCTTCACCATCGGGCGCTCACAGGTCTCCACGGTCGACGTCAACACGCAGACCATGACGGTGGTGCGGGACGGCAAGACGCTGAAGGCGGTCCCGATCTCGTCGGGCAGCCCGCAGCACACCACGTACAACGGGCAGATGGTGATCTCCGAGAAGTTCGTGCAGACCCGTATGAACAGCCAGACGGTGGGCCTCGGCGGCGAGTACGACATCCCGGACGTGCCGCACGCGATGCGGCTGACCGGCAGCGGGACGTTCATCCACGGCAACTACTGGTACAACAAGGCCAACCCGCCCTTCGGTCGTGAGGGCACCAGCCACGGCTGTGTCGGACTCGCGGACGTGCAGGGGGCCCAGGGGGACACCTCCGCCAAGTGGTTCTACGACAACTCACTGATCGGGGACGTGGTGATCGTCCAGCACTCCCCCGACACAACGGTCGCTCCGGACAACGGCCTCAACGGCTGGAACATGCCGTGGAGCGCTTGGACCGCGGGAAGTACCGTCTGACTCCGGTCATATGACGAACACTCGGGCCGCGCGGGAACTTTCCGCGCGGCCCGTCCGTTTTCCCACCGTACGTTTTCTCGGTTCCCGGACATGATGTCCGACCGAGGGGCTACGGTATGCACCCACAAGGTGACATGCAGCAACGCCGGGAGAGAGCTTGAGCGTTCCGTACGAGACGGCAGCGTACGAGTCAGCCCAGTCGCCCGAGTCTCCTGAGGAGCACCTCGAGCGGCTCCTCGGTCGTGCCCTGAACTCCTTCGAGCTGCCGGACGAGACGATAGGAACGCTCGACTGTGCGCTGGCGTACGACAGTTCGCTGCACTCGGCGCACCACAGCGCGGGACTGCACAGGGAGACGTACCGGCACACCTGGCTGCTCGCGGACGGCTCGGCGGTCACCCTGTGGGAGCTGGTCCACAACACGGGCGCGAGCGGTCACCTGGAGCACGAGGTGTACGCGGACGAGGAGGAGCTGCGCGCCGCCACGGCCCGGCTCCCGCTGCCGCCGGACGCGCCCGACTTCGAGCTGCCCGTCGTGGTGCAGATGTCGCCCGTCCCCGAGCCCGGACACGCCTATGTGCCCGACGACTCGGCTGACCACGCACGCCGGCTGCTGCGCCGTGCGGAGAACCCGGACCGGCCGGACGCGGAGTTGGCGACCTTACTGTTGGGCTCGGCGTTCGCGCACGAGATCACGCAGGCCTTCGGGCGCCCGAACCGAGCCGGGCAGGCGGGGCTGTGCTTCTCGCTCTACGAGCACGCCTTCCTGCTGCGGGACGGCCGGGAGCTGTCCCTGTGGGAGGTCGAGCACACGGCGACGCCGGACGGCCGGCACATGTGCGAGGTGTACGCCTCCGAGGATGCGGCGCGCGAAGCGATGGAACGACGCGCGGCGACGCTGGGCTGACACCGCACGATCCATCGGCACCCGTGCCAGTTCCAGGAACGCCCTCGTCGTAACCCGCTTCAAGGGCGGCCTGCCGCAACCCGTTCTAGGAGCGGCCCTCGTCGAACTGCCGCATAAGGCCCGCGAAGGCGTCGCGTTCGGCCGGGGTGAGTTCGACGGACTCCAGGGCCGGGCTCGTCTGCTGGGGCGGGAGGGCGCGGAGCGCGGTGCGGTGGCGCCGGACCGATTCCTCCAGGCGGCGCTGATGCACGACGCGGCCCACACAGACGATCCAGACGGCGGTCGCCAGGGCGAGCAGGGGCACACCCAACAGCTGGAAGGTCGACACGTGCGCAGGCATGTCCCCAAGTAGACACCACGATCCGGGCTTTTGACCCTGGATCGTGACGCATATCGCAGATACGACGAGCAGTACGAAGGGGTCAGATCTGCTCAAGCGGCTACGGCCCGGCCCGGCCTAGCGCCCATGACGCTCGTCACAAGGCCCGCAGCATGTCCCTGCGCGCCGTCAGGAACGCGTGGCCCGGTCTGCCGCAGCCTCCAACGCACTTCGGCCGCAGCCCCGTCGCGGGGCTGCGGCCGACATGTGAGGGGCGGCTGCTCGTCAGGCGGCTACCGGCTGCTTGGAGTCGCCGCGGGCGGCTATCGCCCCTCCGGCGGCCTCCTTCGCGGCGCCCTCGGGGCTCTGCTTGCGCATGCCCTTCAGGACCACCACCAGGACCGTGGTCACACCGACGCCGGCGGCGATGGCCACCAGGTAGAGCAGGGGGTTGCCGATCAGCGGGACCACGAAGATGCCGCCGTGCGGGGCACGCAGGGTGGCGCCGAAGACCATCGACAGAGCGCCGGTGACCGCACCGCCGATCATCGACGAGGGGATCACGCGCAGTGGGTCGGCCGCCGCGAACGGGATCGCCCCCTCGGAGATGAAGGAGGCGCCGAGCACCCAGGCCGCCTTGCCGTTCTCACGCTCGGTCTTCGTGAAGAGCTTGCCGCGCACCGTCGTGGCCAGTGCCATCGCCAGCGGCGGGACCATGCCCGCGGCCATCACCGCGGCCATGATCTTCATCGCCGAGTCGCTCGGATTGGAGACCGCGATGCCGGCCGTGGCGAAGGTGTAGGCGACCTTGTTGACCGGTCCGCCCAGGTCGAAGCACATCATCAGGCCGAGCAGCGCGCCGAGCAGGACGGCGTTGGCGCCGGAGAGGCCGTTGAGCCAGTCGGTCATGCCCTTCTGGGCAGAGGCGATGGGCTTGCCGATCACGACGAACATCAGGAACCCGACGATCGCCGACGAGACCAGCGGGATCACCACTACCGGCATGATGCCGCGCAACGTCGCCGGGATGTGGATCTTCTGGATCGCCATCACCACACCACCGGCGATCAGACCGGCTGCGAGGCCGCCGAGGAAGCCGGCGTTGATGGTGAGGGCGATCGCGCCGCCGACGAAGCCGGGGACGAGACCGGGCCGGTCCGCCATGCCGTAGGCGATGTAGCCGGCGAGGACCGGGACGAGGAAGCCGAAGGCCACACCACCGATCTGGAACAGCAGGGCGCCCCAGCTGTCCGTCTGGGTCCACACGAAGTGGTCCATGACCGACGGCGCCTTGTTGACCTGCCAGCCGCCGATCGCGAAGCCGAGGGCGATGAGCAGACCGCCCGCGGCGACGAACGGAACCATGTAGCTCACGCCGGACATCAGCCACTTGCGCAGCTTGGTGCCGTAGCCCTCGCCGGAGTCACCGGCGCGCTCGACGGGCGTTCCGCCAGGGGCCGCCGCGGTGACCTCACCGCGCGCTGCCTTGTCGCGCACCTCGGAGATCAGCTCGGCCGGGCGGTTGATACCGGCCTTCACACCGACGTCGACGGTCGGCTTGCCGGCGAAGCGGTCCTTGTCCCGCACGGGCACGTCGTGGGCGAAGATCACACCGTCCGCAGCAGCGATCACGGCGGGGTCGAGCCGGGTGAAGCCGGCCGAGCCCTGGGTCTCGACGACCACCTCGATGCCGGCCTCACGGCCCGCGTTCTCCAGTGACTCGGCGGCCATGTACGTGTGGGCGATGCCGGTCGGGCAGGAGGTGACGGCGACGACACGGAACGGGCGCTCGGCGGAGCTGCCGGTGTCGCCGGCCGGGGCGGAGGTGTCCGCGGACGCCGCCTTCGCCGGGGCCGCGCCGTCCGCGGTGGCGCCGGAGGAGGCCGCCTCGGTCGACGCCACCGCGGAGTCTTCGGAGCCGCCGGCGGCCGGGGCCTCGTCCCCGCGGATGAGCGCGGCCGCGGCCGCGGCCTCGTCCACGGCCCGCAGCGCGGAGGTGAACTCGGCGTTCATCAACTGGCGGGCGAGCGACGACAGGATCGTGAGGTGAGCGTCGTCGGCGCCCGCCGGGGCGGCGATCAGGAAGATCAGATCGGCCGGACCGTCGGCGGCGCCGAAGTCGATGCCCCGCGCGCTGCGCCCGAAGGCCAGCGTCGGCTCGGTGACGTGCTCGCTGCGGCAGTGCGGGATGCCGATGCCGCCGTCGAGGCCGGTCGGCATCTGGGCCTCCCGTGCCGCGACGTCGGCGAGGAAGCCGTCCAGGTCGGTCACCCGGCCTTGGGCCACCATCCGCTCGGCGAGGGCGCGTGCCGCCGCCTCCTTGGTGTCGGCGGACAGGTCGAGATCGACCAGGTCCGCGTTGATCATCTCGCTCATCGCGGGCTCCTTCGCACGCGTATCGCCCGGGGCTCTCGGTGGGCGCGGGTGGGGACGGGGATGCAGGGTGGTGCAGGGATGGAAGCGGCGGCGGGGCCGGAGAAACCCCGCCCTTCCGTGGCCGCGGCGGGGCCGGGGAGACCCCGCCGCGTCAAGTCCGGTTCGAGGCGTGTGGCGCACGTGTCGACGACACGGACCGGCCATGCGGTGAGGACATGGGCTACGCGCGCGGTCATGACACGGGCTCCGTCAGGACACGGTCCACGGGTACCGCCGAGGTGACCGTCACGGCGGAGGGGTCCAGATCGGCCGGGGTCGGCATCACGCTGCCGGGCAGCTGGACCGCCGCGGCTCCGTGGGCCACGGCGGAGGCCAGGGCCTCCGGGCCGGCGCCGCCCGCGATCAGGAAACCGGCGAGGGAGGAGTCGCCGGCGCCGACATTGCTGCGTACGACGTCGACGTGTGCGCTGCCGTACCAGGCGCCCACGTCGGACACCAGCAGCTGGCCGTCCGCGCCGAGGCTCGCGAGTACGGCGCCCGCGCCCATCCCGCGCAGTTCCTCGGCCGCCTTGACCGCGTCGCCCACCGTGGCGAGGGGGCGCCCGACGGCCTGCGCGAGCTCCTCGGCGTTCGGCTTCACCACGTCCGGGCGTTCGCGCAAGGCCGCCAGCAGCGCGGGCCCGGAGGTGTCCAGCGCGATCCGGGCACCGGCGGCGTGGGCTCGGGCGACCAGATCCTCGTACCAGGACGGTGCAAGGCCGCGCGGGAGGCTGCCGCAGCAGGTGATCCAGGTGATCCGGGCCGCGCGGTACTGCTCGCGGACCGTCTCCAGGAGGAGTTCGGCCTCGGCCGTCGAGAGCTCGGGGCCAGGCGCGTTGATCTTGGTGAGGGTGCCGTCGGGCTCGGCGACGGAGATGTTGGATCGGGTGGCTCCGGCGACCGGGACCGGGGCGACCTCGATGCCCTGCGCGTGCAGCAGTTCGGCGACGAGGGCGCCCGGTGCGCCGCCCAGGGGCAGCACGGCGACCGTGCGCCGTCCGGCGGCGGCGACCGCACGCGAGACGTTCACGCCCTTGCCGCCCGGGTCCATGCGTTCGCCGGTGGCCCGGATGACCTCGCCGCGGTCGAGGGAGGGGACCTCGTAGGTGCGGTCGAGGGACGGGTTCGGGGTGACGGTGAGAATCATGCGCGCACTACTTCCGTGCCGCCGCGCTCGATCGCGGTGGCGTCCTCGGGGCTCAGACCGCTGTCGGTGATCAGCAGGTCCACATCGCCGAGACCCCCGAAACGGGCGAAGTGCTCCTCGCCGTGCTTGGAGGAATCGGCGAGCAGCACCACGCGGCGTGCGGCGTGGATCGCGGCGCGCTTGACGGCGGCCTCGGCGAGGTCGGGCGTGGTCAGTCCATGGTCGGCGGAGAAGCCGTTGGCGGCGATGAACACCACGTCGGCGCGGATCTCGCCGTACGCGCGCAGCGCCCAGGCGTCCACCGCGGCGCGCGTACGGTGGCGTACACGCCCCCCGACCAGATGGAGCTGGATACCGGGGTGGTCCGCGAGACGGGCCGCGGTGGGCAGGCTGTGGGTGACGACCGTGAGCGCGGCGTCCAGGGGAATGGCCCCGGCCAGCCGGGCCACGGTCGAGCCGGCGTCGAGGATCATCGTGCCCTCGCTCGGCAGCTCTGCGACGGCCGCCCTCACGATCCGGTCCTTCTCGTCGGCCGCGGTGGACTCCCGCTCGGCGAGGTCCGGCTCGAAGTCCAGACGTCCGGCGGGGATCGCCCCGCCGTGCACCCGGCGCAGAAGGCCGGCCCGGTCGAGGGCCTTGAGGTCCCGGCGGATCGTCTCGGCCGTGACCTGGAACTCCTCGGCCAGCGACACCACGTCCACTCGCCCGCCGTCACGGGCGAGCCGGAGGATCTCCTGCTGCCGCTCCGGTGCGTACATGTCCGTTCGCCTCCGACTCATGCCCGAACGTGTGGTTTCCTCGGGAGGCTACGTCTGAATTTCCGAAAAGTAAACAGGATCGGGCCCCGGAACGGACACAAACGGGCGTCGATACCCCGGGCAACGTCAGCACGCAGGACAGGGGCACAGGACGCGCAGACGGGACCGCGCCCCACCGGACACACGACTGATCCCGCGCGGGCGCCTCCCGCGCCCCGTCCACCCCGCAACACGATGGCGCCCGGCGGGTCACGCGGAACGCGACCCGCCGGGCGCCATCGACCTCGCCATCGACCTCGCCATCGACCTCGCCATCGACCTCGCCATCGACCTCGCCATCGACCTCGCCATCGACCTCGCCATCGACCACGCCAA
>NZ_JBSFJX010000164.1:0-17941 GCF_053598275.1 Streptomyces sp. NPDC001156
CGTCGGCGCAGCACCGCGTTCTCGTGGCGCAGCGCGAGCAGTTCGACGTCCTTGGCCTCTTCCGAGCGTGACAGCAGCAGGAGCAGTCCAAGGAGTCGGAGGAGGGCCAGGTAGATCATGCGCAGGGCCATGCAGCCCGAGCCTGCCATGATCGCCTGGAGCTGGAAAGTGCCTGATCAGAGGCTGTACGTGACTTCTGGGACCCTACAGGGGCGGCCGCCCGTCTGGTCCCGGCGGCAGTTGATCGACGGCATACGGTTCCGGATCCGTACCGGTGGTCCGTGGCGGGACATCCCCGTCGAGTACGGGCCGTGGGGCCGGGTCTACGACCTGTTCCGCCGGTGGCAGCGGAGCGGCACCTGGCAGCGGATCCTCACCCGGCTCCAGGCCCTGGCCGACGCGAAGGGTGCGATCACATGGGACTTGAGCGTCGGCTCCACAGTCTGCCGCGCCCACCAGCATGCGGCCGGAGCCCGGAGGCAGGGCGACCTGCAGAAGGAACCACCGGGCGGTGTCTTCGCCGAACCCGGAGACCACGGACTGGGACGCTCGCGCGGCGGGTTCACCACCAAGCTGCACCTGGCCGTCGAGCCGGGCCAAAAGCCCATGTCGATCGTGATCACGGCCGGGCAGCGCGGGGACTCGCCACAGTTCGAATCCGTACTGGAGAAAGTCCGCGTGCCCCGCATCGGAGCGGGTCGGCCGCGTGTCCGACCCCATCGGGTCCGCGCCGACAAGGCGTACGCCTCCCGCAGAAACCGCGCTTACCTGCGCCGCCGCGGAGTCCGCTGTACCATCCCCGACAAGGCCGACCAGGCACGCAACCGCCAGAAGCTCGGCTCCCGCGGCGGCCGACCGCCACATTTCGACCCCGCCGACTACCGCAAACGTCACGCAGTCGAGTGCGGGATCAACCGCCTTAAGAGGCACCGCGCCGTCGCCACGCGATACGACAAGCTGGCGGTTCGCTACGAGGCGACCGTCCTGATCGCTGCTATCAACGAGTGGCTGTGATCAGCACTCGTCGCTAGAGCTCGTAGTCCTGGGCCAGCTCCTCCCAGGGAATGCTGCGCAGCACAAGGTCGGCGTCCTGGCCCGACGGGACATCCAAGCCGGTCTGGAACCAGATCACGGTGAGAGCGGAACGGTGCAGCACCGGGTCGAGTTCAGAGGCGACCGCTGTCGAGCGGAAGGCGCCGATGCAGGCCACGGAGGGCAGCACCTCAACGGGGCCGAAGGCGCCGGCAGTCTGGTCCGGGTACTCGCGGGAGGGAGGAACCAGATGGACCGGCGTGGAGGGAAACGCACGTTCAGCCTGCCGGTGGAGGCTCCTGACCTTCATGTCATTGATGGGCTTGCACGGGTATCCCCTCCAGCATCCCTCCATAGGTCGAAGACATTCGCAGCTCGGTGAGCTCGATCGAACGTCCGGACGAGAGGGCTATGTGGCTCAGCGACATAGTGTCACCCTATGTGCAAGATTCACTTCCGATACACGGCCTAGGCAACCCTGTCTCTCCCCCCGTGCGGGAAGTTGCGCAGGGTCGGTCCCGGAGTGGATGCGTGGGTCAGCCGACCGCGTCCGCCTTGCCAGGGTCGCTCGGGTGCGACTCGAGGGGGGTGACGACGGACGTCATCCAGGGCCAGAGCGGCAGGGTGCTCAGGATCTTGTCGCGCAACTCGGCCTCGTCATCGGCCCGCCACAGGGCGATACTGCGCATCTCTCCCACCGGACGCCAGATCCGGACCAGGTGACCGGAGGCAATCAACTCGACGGCCCGTGCGGCCTCCGCGGCGCGACGGCGCTCGACCTCGGCCTCCGCGGTTCCTTCGGGAATGTTGGTGGTGACCTCGATCAGGAACTCTTTCACAAGCCAGCCTCTCTGTAATGCTCCGAAAAGACACCGCGGCCTAAGCCGCGGTGGGCACGGTGCGATAGAAATCTGCCGCGGTGAACGTGGCGGGGACGCCCAGTTCGGCGGCGACCGTTCGGACGGCCGTCTCGGCGGTGGTCAGGTCCGCCTGGCCGTCGATGCCGAACGACGGGGCGATGAACTTCTCGTAGTGCGCCCGGACTTCGTTCTCCGTGTGTCCGTTGAGGAGGGCCTGGAGGTACCGGACGGTCGTGTCGGGCTCGTCCCGGATTACCCGCAGCGCGCGCCGGTGGGCTCGCACGACGGCCTGGACCGCGGGGTCCTCCGGATCGGTGTAGGTCGGGTCGACCGACACACCGACGGTGGGGATCTGGAAGAGGTCGCCGGCGAACGCCAGGACCTTCCAGCCGTTCTCGGCGGCCACGGCTTCGGGTGCCAGGGCGTCGCCCACCACCGCGGCGTCGATCGTGCCCTCGCGCAGCCGGCGCAGATCCATGCTGTAGTCGCCGGGCGCACGGACGATGGTCTCGACATCGCGGTCCGGATCCAGGCCGGCCTGGCGCAGCATGATGCGGGTGAAGCAGCCGGGCCCCGTGTGGTGCGGGTGCACGGCCAGACGCTTGCCTGCCAGGTCGGCCAGGGAGTCCAGGCCGGGCCGGGCGAGGAACCAGAACTGGGGCCGCTGGGTGTTCACGTTGAGCGCGACCCACGGGATGCCGCCGACCAGCCGGGACAGCAGCGTCCTGCCCAGGCCGATGACGGCCCCGCGGCGCAGCCGCTCCGGGTCCCAGATCGAGCCGTCCCGCACGGCGACGTGGACACCCGCGTCGGCGTAGAAGTCCTGCTGGTCCGCGATGTAGCTGACCAGTTCCTCGTGGGGGCCGCGCCCCACGTAGGCGAGATCGATCGTGTACATGAACGCTTTCCTTGGAGGTGACTGTGTTCCGGCGGTCCTGCCGCTGATCGCATCCGGGAGGGCACGCCCGAGGCGTGTCCGGAACGGAGGTGCCGGTACCAGGAGGTCTTGTCGCGACTCGGCCCCACGGCACTGGTCGTGAGGCTCAGTCCCCGCCGGCTGGGAACGTGATCGCTCGGGCGACCGGCATCGCGGCCGTCCCTTGGGGGCTGTCGCTGTTGCTGTCGGTGTGGCGTGCGCCACATGTCCGCTGCGCGGGAGCCGGTGGCCTGGTGGGCCGGAGGCCGCGCGAGGCGCTGGAACGCCGGGAATCTCGCGGCGCCAACGGATCTCCCACACGGCAGGGCAAAGGCGTGGAACGGGCCCGTTCCCGGGGGTGTGGTCGATCGGCAGCACTGTACACGTCGATGCCAGAGTGGCTGAACGCGCGAGCGAAACTCCCGGCGAGCGGCGGAATCCTTGATCGAATCCCGTCGGCCGAGGATTCTTCGCGGCCCCGCCGGACCCGGCCGAGGTAGTCGGCCGAGGTGGCGTCGACCCGGAGGGTGCCGCCCGGCGCCCGCTTCGGCCCGTACTGGTCCGAATCCGTCGCCGCCCCGATTCGCGTTCATTCGAGCTGAGTTCGGGCCAGGTTCAGCCTCGGCGGTCATAGGCACCTGGCCCTTCGTCCTGCCGCACACCCAATTCCCGCCAGTCTCTGCTGATGTGCCATGGGGTGAACTCCAAGTTGCCCTCGGTGAAGCGATTTGCTGATGCGTCATGCCCGCGCACCGGCCGTCCCGTCCGGTCGCCGACGCCTCGGTGCCAGGGCTCGGGGTGAGAACGCCTTTCCAGGAAGTCTCCAGGTGAGTCTTGACGCCGATGAACACTCTACCTATGGTCGTTCCAAATGCTGGCGCCAGTTCGAGATAATGAACACGGGTGGTCAAGGATGACTCAGCAGGTTCGGGCTTTGGCAGGAACGCGGGTGATCGACGCCGCAACGATGGTTGCGGGCCCGCTGGGCGCGTCGATCCTGGCTGACTTCGGTGCCGATGTGATCAAGGTGGAGCCCATCGCAGGGGACGAGTCCCGTACGTTCGGCCCTGGGCGCGATGGCATGA
This sequence comes from Streptomyces sp. NPDC001156, assembly GCF_053598275.1. NCBI lineage: Bacteria > Bacillati > Actinomycetota > Actinomycetes > Kitasatosporales > Streptomycetaceae > Streptomyces > Streptomyces sp. NPDC001156. Next base: position 3,894 of record NZ_JBSFJX010000164.1, read on the forward strand.
GCGGTGTCTACGCCGGCGTCAACCGGAACAAACGGGCGATCGCACTCGATCTGCGCACGGAGGAGGGCCGGGAACTCTTCCACGAGCTGTGCGCCGGCGCCGACGTGCTCATCGAGAACATGCTTCCCGCTGTGCGCGCGAAGTTCGGGCTGAGCGCCGAAGAGCTGCGGGAGCGCCATCCCCACCTGATCTGCCTGAACGTGAGCGGTTACGGCGACAGCGGCCCGCTGGCCGGCAGGCCCGCGCTGGATCCTGTCGCCCAGGCTCTCACCGGCATGATCCAGGCCACCGGGGACACCAACGGCCGCGGCATCAAGGCCGGCCCGCCGGTGGCCGACAGCTCGGCCGGATACCTCGTCGCCATCGCAGCCCTGGTCGCGCTCTTCGCGAAGCAGAAGACCGGAGCGGGCCAGAACGGCTCGGTGTCACTGGTGGCCTCGCTGTTCCACCTGCAGTCTCCGTGGCTGGGCCAGTTCATGCTGGCCGACTACGTGGCGCCGCGTGTCGGCAACGCGAGCAACTTCTACGCGCCGTACAATGCGTACGCGACGCGCGACGGTGGGGCCGTCCACATCGTGGCCTTCAACGACCGGCACTTCGAACGGTTCGTGAAGGCGGCCGGCGCCGAGCACCTCCTCGACGACGAGCGGTTCACGAGCGCGGCGAGCCGGCTGGCCCACCGCGAGGAACTCGACGTGGTGCTCGCTCCCTGGTTCGCCGAGCGCGACCGGGACGACATCGTCACCCTGCTCACCGACCAGAACATCATCTGCGCTCCGGTCCTCGCGTACGACGAGGCCGTGGAGCACCCCCAGATCCGCGCGCTCGACCTGGTCGTCGACCTGGAGAGCGAGGCCCTCGGCGAGGTCTGCGTGCCGGGCCTGCCGATCAAGCTGTCGGACACTCCCGGCCGTGTGGAGCGTCCGCCGACCGCCCTGGGCGAGCACACCGCCGAGCTTCTCAAGGAGCTCGGCCACGACGACCAAGACATCGCACGGCTGCTGGCCGCGCGAGTCGTCCGCTGAACTCACAACGTCTTGTGAACTCACCACGTCCTGACAGGAGCAGCACATGAAGGTTGGTATCAGGATCCCCGGCGCCGGTCCCTGGGCCGGACCGGACGCGATCAGCGAGGTCTCCCGCTACGCGGAGAAGATCGGCTTCGACTCACTGTGGATGACTGACCACGTGGCCCTGCCCACGAAGGTGGAGACGGCCTACCCGTACACCGCCGACGGCAAGTTCCTCTGGGCGCCCGAAACCCCCTACCTGGACTGCCTCACCGCGCTCACCTGGGCCGCGGCCGCGACGGAGACCGTCGAGCTGGGCACGTCCTGCCTGATCCTGCCCTGGCGCCCGCTGGTGCAGACATCGAAGACGCTGGTGAGCATCGACGTCCTGTCCAAGGGCCGCCTGTCGATCGCCATCGGCGTCGGCTGGATGAAGGAGCAGTTCGAGGCGCTGGGCGCGCCGTTCAAGGACCGCGGCCGCCGGGTGACCGAGATGGTCAAGGCCATGCGTCAGATGTGGACCGAGGACGAGGTCTCCTGGGACGGCGACTTCTACAACCTGCACGACTTCATGATGTTCCCCAAGCCCGTGCGCGGCACGATCCCGGTCTGGTTCGCCGGCTACAGCGAGGCGTCGCTGCGCCGTATCGCCGCGATCGGTGACGGCTGGCACCCGCTGGCCGTGGGCCCGGAGGACTACGCGGGCTACCTCGCCACGCTGAGGTCGTACGTGGAGCAGGCCGGCCGCGACATGAGCGAGATCACGCTCACGGCGCGCCCGCTGCGCAAGGCGCCCTACAACGCCGAGACGATCGAGGCCTACGGCGACCTCGGTGTCACGCACTTCATCTGCGACACCTCGTTCGAGCACGCCACGCTCGAGTCCGCGATGGAGGAGCTGCAGGCTCTCGCCGAGGCGGTCCTGCCGACCGCGCACCGTCTCCCGTGAGGCCCGAGTGAAGGAGACCTCCCCTGAGGCCCGAGTGAAGGAGACTCGATCATGCGTGCCCTAACCACCAATGTTCCGCTGGTCCTCGGTGACCAGCTCACAGACGCCTCGAACGGAGCCACGTTCGAGACCGTCAACCCCGCCGACGGCAGCGTCATCGCGAAGGTCGCCGAGGCGACCGTGGAGGACGTCGCCCGCGCCGTCGAGGCCGCGCGAGCCGGCGCCAAGGCGTGGCAGCGGATGCGGCCCTCGCAGCGCACCCGCCTGATGCTGCGCTACGCGGCGCTCATCGAGGCGAACAAGGACCGGCTCGCCCAGCTGCAGACCCGCGACATGGGCAAGCCGATCCGCGAGTCCTCGGCGATCGACCTGCCGGTCATGGTCGAGACCGTCGAGTACTTCGCCGGCCTCGTGACCAAGATCGAGGGACGGACGACGCCGGCCCCCGGCCGCTTCCTGAACTACACGGTGCGCGAGCCGATCGGTGTGGTCGGTGCGATCACCCCGTGGAACTTCCCCGCCGTGCAGTCGATCTGGAAGATCGCGCCGGCGCTGGCGATGGGCAACTCCATCGTCCTGAAGCCGGCGCAGCTGGCACCCCTGGTCCCGGTGGCGCTGGGTGAACTGGCCCTGGAGGCCGGCATCCCCGCCGGCGTCGTGAACGTCCTGCCGGGCCGCGGCTCGGTGGCGGGCAACGCACTGGTCCAGCACCCGGGCGTCGGCAAGGTCACCTTCACCGGTTCGACCGAGATCGGCCAGGAGATCGGACGGATGGCGGCGGACCGGCTGATCACCACCTCGCTGGAGCTGGGCGGCAAGTCGGCGCTGGTCGCTTTCGCGGACGCGTCCCCGAAGGCGATCGCCGACGTGGTCTTCACGGCGATGTACGGCAACCAGGGCGAGACCTGCACCGCGCCCAGCCGGCTCCTGGTCGAGCGCCCGATCTACGACGAGGTCGTGGAGCTGGTCAAGGCCCGGGTCGACGCGGCCAGGGTCGGCGACCCGCTCGACCCCGAGACGGAGATCGGCCCGCTGGTCAACGCGGCGCAGCGCGACTCGGTTCACTCCTACGTGGTGTCGGGTGCCGAGGAGGGCGCCCGTCTGCTGGCGGGCAGCACCGAGGCTCCGGCAGAGGGTCCGGGCTTCTTCTACCGGCCGGCGCTGTTCGCGGACGTGTCCCCGGACATGCGGATCGCTCGCGAGGAGATCTTCGGCCCCGTCCTCGGTGTGCTGCCGTTCGAGGGCGAGGAGCAGGCGATCGAGCTGGCGAACGACACGATCTACGGCCTCGCGGCCGGCGTGTTCACCCGCGATGTCGGCCGGGCCCTGCGCTTCGCGGGAACGCTGGACGCCGGCAACGTGTGGATCAACAGCTGGGGCGTGCTCAACCCGGCATCGCCGTACCGCGGGTTCCGCCACAGCGGCTACGGCAGTGACCTCGGTCGGAGCGCGATCGAGAGCTTCACGAAGGAGAAGAGCGTATGGGCGCGTCTGGACTAGCGCCGGAGGGCGCCGACGTCCCGGTCGCCGCCCGCCTGCGGGAACTGCGGGGCGTCGCCCGGTGGTCGCCCGCTCCGGACTACTCGATCGCCCAGGACGCGCTCTTCGCGCAGGATCCGGAGGCGGTGGCCGTGCTCACGGCCGGACCGCGGGAAGTCGGCGAGATTACGTTCGGCGAGGTCCAGGAGGCCGCGCTGCGGATCGGCGACGTGCTGCGGTCGCAGGGTGTCGCTCCGGGCGACCGGGTCGCGCTCTACCTCGATCCCTCGCCCGCCGCGGCGGAGGTCGTCTTCGGAGTGCTGGCCGCCGGGGCGGTGCTCCTTCCGATCCCGCGGCTCCTGGCCGGCGGCTCCGTAGCCCACCGCCTGAACGACTCGGGGGCGAAGGTGCTCGTCACCGACGGGCTGGGTCTTGAGCGGCTGCGGTCGACGGGCTGCGGTGTCGAGGGTCGTGCCGTGCTGACGGTCGACGGTGCCGAGGGGAAGGGGATCGCCGGCCGGAAGGTCGACCACCACTCCGACGCACCCTGGCCAGCCGGTCCGACGCACCCCGCCCTGCTGATGTACACCTCGGGCACCAGTGGTCCGCCCAAGGGCATCCTGCACGGCCACCAGGTGCTGCTCGGCCACGCCGGAGTGGACTACGCCTTCGAGCTGTTCCAGCCCGGGGACGTCTACTACGGGACGGCCGACTGGGGTTGGATCGGCGGCCTCATGCTGGGGCTCGTCGTCCCGTGGTCGTTCGGCGTCCCGGTCGTCGCGCAGCGGCAGACGCGTTTCGACGCGGATGCCACGCTGGACCTGTTCGCGCGGTGCGGCGTCACGACCGCGTTCCTGCCGCCGTCGGTCCTGCGCCTGTTGCAGGCGAACGGCCGGGCGCCCGAGCGCAGGCTCCGTGCCGTCGTCACCGGCGGCGAACCGGCGGGGCGTTCGGAGATGGCGTGGTCCCGGCTGCACCTGTCGCAGGCCGTGAACAAGGCGTACGGCCAGACCGAGGCGAACGGCCTCATCGGTGACTCGGCGGCGCTGGGCTCCGTCGACGACGACACGATGGGTGCCCCCTATCCGGGTCACACCATCGCGCTGCTCGGCGAGGACGGCCGGGAGGTCCCCCACGGCGAGGTCGGCGAGATCGCCCTGCGGCTTCCCGACCCGGTCGCGCTGCTGGGGATCTGGGACGCGAGGACCGAGGGCCCGGTGCCCCCGGCCGGCGACTGGCACCGGACGAACGACCTGGCCAGGCGTGCCCACGGACAGCGCCTGGAGTACCTGGGCCGCGCCGACGACGTCATCAAGAGCCGCGGCTACCGGATCGGCCCCGCGGAGATCGAGGACGCCCTGGTGACTCACCCGCTGGTGGCCGAGGCCGCCGCGGTCGGCATCCCGGACGACAGGATCGGTCAGCGGGTGAAGGTCTTCCTGCGGCTCACCGGCGGCGCGGCCGGCGGCGAGGTCGGGGAGAGGCTCCGCTCGGAGCTGTGCGACCTGGTGGCCGCCACGGTCGGGCCGCACGCCAAACCCCGTGAGTTCGAGGTGGTCTCGTCCCTGCCGAGGACGGAGACCGGGAAGCTCCTGCGGCGCGAACTCGCTCCGGCCCGGCACTGACCGGCTCCCTTCCGCGGCGCTGCCGCCCGAGACGGCGGCCCGGCGGCGCGCGTGCCCGGATGGCACCTGCAGACACACATCACGTACAGACACACATCACGAGAGGGACCACCTATGCGTAGATTCTGGCATGTCGGTCTCAACGTCACCGACATGGACCGCACCATCGAGTTCTACAAGCTCGTGGGCTTCGAGGTCGTGCAGGACAAGGAGGTCGACGACGCCAACCTCGCGCGGGCGTTCATGATCGACCAGGGCAGCAAGCTGCGCTTCGCGCACATGCGCCTGAACAACGCGCCCGATGAGGCGATGCTCGACATCATCGAGTGGCGTGACGTGCCGGCGACCCGCGAGCGGTCCGTCGCCGACACCATCAACCCCGGTCTGTGCCGCTTCTCGATCCTCACGGACGACATCCAGGGCGAGTACGACCGCCTGAGCGTCGCGGGCGTCAAGTTCCTGCACACCCCTCAGACCGTCATGGCTCCCGACGGGGTGAACGGGTGGAAGATCCTGTTCGCGGCGGACCCCGACGGTACGCTGTTCCACTTTGTCGAGTTGGTAGGGGACTCAGCCAAGCACTGAGACTCCCCTGACCGGAAAGCAGGAGACGTGGCGAAGGGGCCTTCCGAGTCCAGCGGCGTGATCGGCGACGACGATGCCGCCGACCAGGGGGCCGGGATTCTCGTGCCGGCGGTATCGCGCACGGTGCGGGTACTCGACCACCTGGTCCGGCACAGAGGCGGGGCGACGCTCACCGAACTCGCCAACTCGTGCGGGTTCGCCAAGAGCACGGCGTCGAACCTGATTCGGACGATGGTCAGCGAAGGTCTCATCGAGTACGACTCCGTCACCCGGCGCTACAACCTGGGACCGCTGCTCGTGGAGTACGGCGTGGCAGCGGTCACCAGGACCACCCCGGTCGCCGAGGCGCGGCCGTTCATGGAGCGGCTGGCCGAGCGGACCGAGCTGGCGTGCCTCGCGATCTCGCCCATGCCCGACGGGCACTACACCGCGATCGCGAAGATCGAGAGCCGCAAGGACATCAAGATCACGATCGAGATCGGCTCCCGGTTCGACCGCGACGCACCGCTGCTCAGCCGGCTGACTGACGCGTGGCATGACGACGCCTCGACCGCGAACCGCGATGCGCGCCGCGAGGAAGTGCGCTCCCGCGGCTTCGGGGTCGTGTTCGGCGAGTACGCCCCCGAGCTGAACGTCATGGGTTTCCCCGTCTTCGACCGTGACGGGCAAATCTGCCTCGTGATCAGCCTGCTCGGCATGGGAACGGATCTCACGCCGCAGGACATCGACGAGTTGGCCCCCTACCTGGTCACCGCCGCGCGGGCCATCACGGTGCGCAGCGGGGGCCGGGTACCGGCCGACTACCCGGCGGCGGACCCGGAGCAGTCCGTCGGCTGACCCAACCAGCCTTCACAGGCCCGGCGCTGTGGCGCCGGGCCGACCGTGAACCGTATCCGCAGGTCGCGGACACTTTGAGGAGTACGAACCATGGACAACCACACCATCGCGGTCGTGGGAGGAACCGGACCACAGGGCAAGGGCCTGGCCCTGCACTTCGCCCGCGCCGGCCACAAGGTCGTCATCGGATCCCGCTCGGCCGGGCGCGCCGAGGAGGCCGCGGCCGAGATCCGCGCGCGTGCCGGCTCGGCCGTCGACGTGCTCGGCCTGGACAACCTGGGCGCCGTCGAGGCGGCTGAGGCCGTCCTGATCGTCGTGCCGTGGGACGGCCACAAGGAGCTGGTCGCGGCTCTCGCGCCGGCCCTCGCAGGGAAACTGGTCGTCAGCTGCGTCAACCCGCTCGGCTTCGACAAGCGCGGCGCGTACGGCCTGGACGTCGAGGACGGCAGCGCCGCCGAGCAGACCCAGAAACTCGTTCCCGGCGCCGTGGTCGTCGGCGCCTTCCACCACCTGTCCGCCGTGTCCCTGTGGGAGGCCGAGGGCCCCCTCGGCCACGAGGACGTCCTAGTGGTCGGCGACGACAAGGACGCCAAGGAGAAGGTCGTCGCGCTCGCCGCGACGATCACCGGCCGCGCCGGCATCGACGGTGGTGCCCTGCGCCTGGCCCGTCAGCTGGAGCCGCTCACCGCCGTCCTCATCAACATCAACCGGCGCTACAAGACCCGTTCCGGCGTCTCGGTCTCCGGGATCCCGGCATGATCCTCGAACTGCGCGAGTACATCGCGCTGCCGGACCGGACCGAAGACCTGCACCGGCGCTTCGCGGACGAGACCCTGGCCCTTTTCAGGGAATTCGGTCTGGACCTCAGGGGATTCTGGCACGCCGTCGACGACCGGCGGCGGATCTACTACCTCTGCGCGTTCGAGGACGTGGACGCGGCGAACGTGTTCTGGGACGCCTTCAGGGCGGATCCGCGGTGGATCGAGCTGAAGGAACGCAGTGAGGCCGATGGCCCGTTGATCGAGGAAATCGTGAGCACGTACCTCACCGAGCCCGACTACGTGGCAGCTCATCGCTGATTTTCCGGCGGGGCCGGATGCGGTCGCGCATTCGGCTCACCGTGACCGACCGGCAGGCATTCGGAGTCCCGGCCGGAATCGATTCGATACCCCTTTTGTTCTATATCCTGGACGCAGTTCACCATCGTGAATCGAGAGTCGATGATCAAGGGCATTCAGCTACACGCCTGGGCAGGTGGACCTAGCCTGGTCGAAGTCGCCGAGGTCGCTGCTCGGACCTTCGAGACGATCTGGGTCACCGACCAGATGCAGTCGCGGGGAGTGGGCGCCGTCCTGGGGGCGATTGCGGCCAGGACCGGTGCGGGCGTCGGTACGGCGGTGACGTTCCCCTTCGGGCGCAACCCCCTGGAACAGGCGTCCACGATGGCCACGTTGGCCGAGTTCATGCCGCAGGACCGCCGGGTCAGCATGGGCATCGGAACCGGCGGTGGCCTGGTGCACGCCCTGATGGAGCGGCAGCGGCCCGTCGGCCGCGTCGCCGAGCTCATCGGGTTCTGCCGCGCTCTGTGGCGGGGAGAGACCGTCCGCCTGGGCGACTACCCTCTCACCTGCGCGGACTTGGGCCTGCGTGAGGAAGGCCGTGTTTCCCTCGACTGGGTCGACGACCCCACGGTCCGGGTGATCGTGGCGGGCACGGGTCCCAAGATCCTCGAGATGACGGGCGAGTTGGCCGACGGTGTGATCTGCGCGAGCAACTTCCCGGCGCACAGCCTCGCGGCCTTTCGCAGCGGCCAGTTCGACGCGGTCAGCAACCTAGATCGCCTCGAAGCCGGCCGGGAGCGCAGCGACCGCCCGGAGTTCACCCGAATATACGGAGTGAACATGTCCGTCTCGGCGGACCGCGACCGCGCCACCGCCGCCGCCCGCCGGCAGGCCGCCCTGATCGTCGCCATGCAGCCGCACGAGAGCCTCCAGCAGGTCGGCTTCGAACAGTCCGACTACGCGGCGACCCGCGAGGCCGTCCATGCGGGCCAGGGCGTCGCCGCTGCGGCGGAACTCCTGCCCCAGCACGTGGCCGACCAGCTCATCGTCTCGGGAACGCCCGGCGACTGCATCGAGTTGCTCGCCGAACTCCTCGACCACGCCCGCGGGGCGGGCTTCACCGAGGCGTACATCGGAGCTCCCGTCGGTCCGGACCCGGCGGAAGCGGTAGACCTGCTCACCACCCAAGTCCTTCCGGAGCTCATATGAACGACGTGCCGGACGAGGCACCGCTGTGCCTGTCAAAGATCGAGGGCGGCGTCGCGACGGTGACGCTGAACCGCCCCGACGCACGCAACGCGATGAACGTCCCATTGCTCCAGCAACTGGTCGCGGCGCTCAAAGACGCCCGCGAGCAGGGCATTGACGTCCTGCTGCTGAAGGCGGAAGGCCCGGCCTTCTGCGCGGGTGCCGACGTGCGGTCGGACGACGGCACCGCGGTGGGCCGGCCGGGCCTGCGCCGCTGGCTGATCGAGGAGGCATGCGACCTCGTCGAGGCCTTCCCCGCCTCGGTCGCCGCCGTGCAGGGCCCCGCCGTCGGCGGCGGGTGGGCGCTGGCCGTCGCCGCCGTCGTCACGCTGGCGACCCCGGGCGCGATGTTCCGCTTCCCGGAGCTCCGGCTGGGCTTTCTGCCCCCGGACCAGACGGTCCGCCGTCTGCGGGGCTCCGTCGGTCCGGCGGCGGCGCTCCGGCTGCTGGTGGCGGATGAACGTTTCACCGGGGAAGACCTGGCCCGGCTCGGCCTGGTCGAGGTGGTCGAGGCCACCGACCTCGGCCATCGGGCTCGGCACCTCGCCGAGCAGTTCGCGGCCGCGCCGTCCGATCTTCTCCAGACCCTTCGGACGGCACTGACCACCTGAGTCCCCTTCGTGGCGACCGCACTGGTCCGGCCACCCGATCCACCCGGCCACCCGATCCCCTCCGGAAAGGCGACAACCATGAGTGCGAACCCCTTCATCGAAACCGAGGACCAAGAGCAGCTGCGGGCCACGGCCCGTGCAGTGATCGCACGTCACGCTCCCCAGCGTGACGTGCGGATCTGGGACGAGGAGGGCTCCTACCCCGAGCACCTCTACCGCGAGATCGCGAAGCTGGGCTGGTACGACATCGTCGCGGACGACGAGCCCGTGGAGGGCATGGCCGGCCTGCTGATCGCCTTGTGCGAGGAGGTCGGGCGGGCGAGTTCGGACCTGGTCGCGCTGCTGAACCTGAACATCAGCGGGATCCGGGACCTGAGCCGCTGGGGCACCCTGGAGCAGCAGGAGAAGTTTGCCGAGCCCGTACTGCGCGGCGACGGCCGGTTCTCCATCGCGGTCTCGGAGCCGGATGTCGGCTCGGACGCGGCGAGCGTGGCGACGACCGCGGAACGGGTCGACGGCGGCTGGCTGCTGAACGGGCAGAAGACGTACTGCGAGGGCGCGGGGATCCCGGGCACCGTGATGGAGCTGTTCGCGAAGACCGGCGACAGCGGCCGCAAGCGCGACGACCTGGCCGTGTTCCTGGTCCCCTCGGACCACCCGGGTGTCGAGATCCGCCGGATGCCGGCCCTGGGCCGCAACATCAGCGGGATCTACGAGGTGTTCCTCCACGACGTCCTGGTCCCCGACGAGGCCCTGCTGGGCGGGCCGGGCCAGGGCTGGCAGATCCTGAAGGAACGGCTGGTCCTGGAACGCATCATGATCAGCTCGGGGTTCCTGGGCAGTGTCGGCCAGGTCTTGGACATGACGGTCGAGTACGCCAACGAGCGCGAGCAGTTCGGGAAGACGATCTCGTCGTACCAGGGTGTGACGCTGCCGCTGGCGGAGATGTTCGTCCGCAAGGACGCGGCGCGTTGCGCGGTGCAGCGGTCGGCGGCGTTCTTCGACGCGGGCCTGCCGTGCGAGACGGAGAGCACGATGGCGAAGTTCCTGTGCGGCCAGATCTACGCCGAGGCGTCGGCGCTGGCGGTCCAGATACAGGGCGCGTACGGGTACGTCCGCGACCACACGCTGCCGATGCACCACTCGGACGGGATCATCGCGCGGGTGGTGGCCGGCCCGCCATCGGTGCAGCTGAACTTCATCGCCCGGTCCATGGGCCTGCGCGCCCACTGACCATGCTCGAGCGTCCACGTGAGGAGACCGCAATGACTTCCGCACCCGTACGCCGCGCGCTGGCCAGGGCCAGGGCGGGCAAGAACATCGACCGCCGGGAGGCAGCGGCCCTGCTCGGGGCGCGCGGCGACGACCTGGCCTCCCTCTGCGAGGTCGCCGGGTCCGTGCGCTCGGCGGGTCTCCTCGACGCGGGGCGGCCCGGCATCGTCACCTACAGCAGGAAGGTGTTCGTGCCGCTGACCCGGCTGTGCCGGGACAGGTGCCACTACTGCACGTTCGCGACCACTCCGGGCCGGGTCGAGGAGGCCTACCTCACGCCGGGACAGGTCCTCGGCATCGCCCGGGAGGGTGCCCGGCTGGGCTGCAAGGAGGCCCTGTTCACGCTCGGGGACCGTCCGGAGGACCGGTGGAAGGCCGCCCGGGACTGGCTGGACGCGCACGGCTACGAGGACACCCTGGCATACGTGCGGGCGATGGCCATCCTGGTGCTGGAGGAGACCGGCCTGATCCCGCATCTGAACCCGGGGGTGATGAGCTGGACGGAGCTGCAGCGGCTGAAGCCGGTCGCGGGGTCGATGGGTCTGATGCTGGAGTCGACGGCACGGTCGCTGTGGGCGAAGCCGGGGGGCTGCCACTACGGGTCGCCGGACAAGGATCCCGCGGTGCGGCTGCGGACCATCGAAGACGCCTCCCGCAGCAGCATTCCCTTCACGACGGGGATCCTGATCGGGATCGGCGAGAGTGCCGAGGACCGGGTCGAGTCGATCCTCGAGATCCGCAGGATCGCCCGGCAGTACGGGGCGGTCCAGGAAGTTATCGTGCAGAACTTCCGCGCGAAGCCGGACACGGCGATGAAGTCGGCGCCGGACGCGGATCTGGAGGAGTACCTCGCGGCGATCGCGGTCGCGAGGATTTTGCTGGGGCCGAAGATGCGGATCCAGGCCCCGCCGAACCTGTCCGACCCCAACGAGCTGCGGCTCCTGCTCGCGGCGGGCGTCGACGACTGGGGCGGCGTGTCACCCCTGACACCCGACCATGTCAACCCCGAACGGCCCTGGCCGCAGCTGGAGCGCCTCGCGGAACTGACCACCGGGGCCGGGTTCGAACTGCGCGAACGCCTCGCGGCGCAGCCGGAGTACATCCGTGCGGGCAGCCCGTGGGCGGACGCCCGCGTCCAGCCGCACCTGCGGGCACTCGCCGACCCGGACACCGGCCTGGCCGCGGACGTGCTGCCGGTGGGCATGCCGTGGCAGGAAGCCGCCGCGGCCGTGTCGTCGGGGCGTACCGACCTGCACACCGCGATCGACCGGGAGGGCCGGCTCACCACCGCGCGCGGTGACTTCGACAACGCCTTCGGCGACTGGCAGGTCCTGGCCGACCAAGTCGGCAGCCTCCCGACGGGGGCCGGTGCGAGTGCGCCGCAGCGCCTCGACAGCGACGTCGCCGACGCCCTGCGGGCGGCCGAGCGGGACCCGGCGGGCCTCACGGACGCGCAGGCGTTGGCACTGGCCTACGCGGACGGTCCGGAGCTCGACGCGATGTGCCGGCTCGCGGACCAGGTCCGCCGGTCCGCGGTCGGTGACACCGTCACCTACGTGGTGAACCGGAACGTCAACTTCAGCAACGTCTGCTACGTCGGCTGCCGGTTCTGCGCGTTCGCGCAGCGGGAGACCGACGCGGACGCCTACCGGCTGTCGCTGGGCGAGGTCGGCGACCGGGTCGAACAGGCCTGGGCCGTGGGCGCGACGGAGGTGTGCATGCAGGGCGGTATCGACCCGGCCCTGCCCAGCAGCGTCCACCACGACCTCGCCCGCGCGGTCAAGGAACGCTGCCCCGACATGCACCTGCACGCGTTCTCCCCGATGGAGATCATCAGCGGCGCGTCCCGGATGGGGATCTCCGTCACCGAGTGGCTGGCCGGGGCGCGCGAGGCGGGGCTGGACTCCGTCCCGGGCACCGCCGCGGAGATCCTCGACGACGAGATCCGCTGGATCCTGACCAAGGGCAAGCTCCCCGCCGCGGAGTGGATCCGCGTCGTGAAGACCGCACACGGGTTGGGGATCCCCACGACCGCGACCATGATGTACGGACACGTCGACGAGCCCCGGCACTGGGTCGGGCACCTGCGGACCCTGGTCGCCATCCAGCGGGAGACGGGCGGGTTCACCGAATTCGTACCGCTGCCCTTCGTGCACCACTCCTCCCCGATCTACCTCGCCGGGATCGCCCGGCCGGGCCCGACCCACCGGGACAACCGGGCCGTCCACGCCCTCGCGCGCCTGCTGATGCACGGGCACATCGACAACATCGAGTGCTCGTGGGTGAAGCTGTCGCCCGAGCAGTGCGAACAGATGCTGCGCGGCGGTGCCAACGACCTCGGCGGGACACTGATGGAGGAGACCATCAGCCGGATGGCGGGCTCGACGAACGGTTCGATGAAAACCATCGCCGACATCGTGGCCCTCGCCGCGGCGGCCGGCCGCCCGGCCCGGCAGCGCTCGACGACCTACGGCGAGGTCAGCGCGGAACGCGCCGAGGCAGCCCGCCGGTTCGACACGGAAGTCCACCGCGTCGTACCCCTGAGTATCGGATTCGTACGATGACCACCGGCCGGCACCACCGCGGCCACGGGGGCGGAGGCGCGAACGGCCAGACCCACCACCCTGCCGACACGGGCGGGCACCACGACAACCATCCGCACTCCGAGGTGCGTTGGGCCGTTGTGATCCCGCAGAAGGACCTCCGTCTGGCCAAGAGCCGCCTCGAACTCGACTCCGGTGACCGGCAGCGTGTCGCGAGAGCCCTGTTCCGCGACACCGTGACCGCCGCGCAGCACACCCCCGGCGTGTCCACGGTCATCGTCGTACTCGACCGGATCCAGGACCTCGAACCCGTCGTCGACCTCGGCGTCGGACACGTCCTCGGGACCGGCCCGGGGCTCAACGGTGCCCTGCGCCAAGGCGAACTGGCCGCCCGCGCCCGCCGTCCCGGGTGCGGCGTCGCCGCCCTCCCCGCCGACCTGCCCCTGATCGAACCCGCGGTTCTGGCCCGGGCCCTGTCCGAGGCCGGGGCCCATGACCGGGCGTTCCTCCCCGACGCGGACGAGCAGGGCACCACCCTCCTGACCGCGCGCCCCGGACACGCGCTCGGCCCGGTCTACGGAATCGGCTCGCGCCAGGCCCACCGCCGCTCCGGCGCCGCCGAACTGACCGAACCCGGCCTCGCCGCGCTGCGCTACGACCTCGACCACCTCGCACACCTCGCCCTCGTCCCACGCCTGGCGCGACACACCCACCTCTCCGACGTACTCGCGCGTGCACCGGCCCAGTGACGAGTTCGGAAGTCTCGGCATTCCCGAGGTGACGAAGGTGGGCGAGGACCTCGAACGCCAGGTCATCGAAGTACTGCGC
>NZ_JBSFJX010000165.1:0-17938 GCF_053598275.1 Streptomyces sp. NPDC001156
GCGGCCTGGATCAACAAGCCGGCACCAGCCGGCCCACTGATCCCGACACAACGTTAAAACGATCTACCTGCCTTGATCACTTTGACAGGTTCCGCACCGGTCATCGACCGACGGCTGCGTCGGCCCGGACAAGCCGTGCTTCGAGACAAGCCCGGCCTCACCATGACACCGAAAATCCGCGACCCATTGCTTGATCGAGCGGACCGACACCCCAAGTTCCCGAGCCTTCGCTGCGTACTTGGCCTCAGCCGGCTCACCGGCCCCGTACTCGGCGCGAGGTTCTCCTTCGCGTACGAGTTCCGCACTGCCCGAGCGGTAGCCCGTCAGGACCTCGCGGACATGTTCCGCTCGTTCGAGGACTTTCCGTCGCTCATCATCACGCAGTTGGCTCAGGACAACTGAAGCGATCTCCCCAGCATCATCTGCCGACGGACCGGCCTGGTCAGGAACGATCTCGGCACGGTCGGAGAACAACAGCTCCTTCAGGGACAGCCGCCGGACGCAGCCATGCCCGTCCTTGAGGACCACCTCGTTTCCCGTGGTCGTCGCCGCCAGCTCGACCACTTCGACGGTCTCTCCGTCGTAGCGGAATCGCGTACCGACTCCGACGCGAGCCCCGGCCCTGCTCATGCCGGCTGCCGCAGCGTGCGCGACGGGCCGAGTGGCTGGTCGAGATCGGTAACAAGACTCTGCGTCCAGAGCAAATGATGGATGGCTGACCGGACTTGGGGTCCCGGCCGGCCAGGCAGACAGGCCGCGGCCCGCCCCAAGGGCACTCCACCGAGATCAATTCCACGAAGCTCTTCCAGCAGTGCGGCGCTAAACAGCCAGTCCCTGCGGTAGCCCGCCAAGAATCGGACATTCTCCAGCTCCACCGTCGGAGGCTCGCTCCAGACCTCGTACTTCCATCCGCGCGCCTCCACCGCCTGCCGGGTCCAATCGAAGGTGAACGCGACCTCGGGCTTGGACACGCGGTGCAGTGGCTTGACGTCAACGATCACCGGCACCTGGTCGGTGAGCAGGAGATAGTCTGGGATGTGCTTGCGGATCTTCCCTTCCAGCACGGTCTGAAGCAGGAAGGGCTGAGCCACGATGCCGTGGACGCTGCGATCGAAGTCTGCGAAGAGCAATCGGGCCAGCTCCAGGCGGGATTCGTAGATCACGTGGTCGCGCATGGTCGCCGACCAGTAGATACCCGAGTAGTGCTTCTGCCCTCGGTGCCAGCGGAATACCCGCCACGGCGCCGCGGAGGCCAACAGATCCTTGGAAGCAGCCGGCCACGCATACTCCTCGGCCTCGTCGCCATCATGGCGGCGCACTCTGACCACGACTTCCGCAGCAATGCCCACGGCGTACCCTCACCCAGACCATGGTCCGTACGACCAGGCTGCCCGCCGTCGAGAGTAGGCGCCCGAGCTTGGAGCCAAGTAGCCCGAAAGAGTGAACGCGCCGACCTGCTTGTCTCACGGCCGCTTCATAAGTGCAGCCGATATGAAGCGGAGCGTGAGACTGTGCAGCGAAATCTGAGACCCTACAAGAGTAGGCGCAGTGGAGCGATGCCATGATGGGCCGCTGGTAGGCGCGCTCGAGGTACACGGCCGCGGTGTTGGCGCCGACGTCCAGGAGCCCATGTCCGACGCCGAACACGACGGCCACGGGTATCAGCGCGGTCAGGGTATGGCATTGGCCGAGCACGGCCAGGGCCACGCCGAAAATGGCCGCTGGTGCGGCAAGCAGCCGGGCGGGTCCGTGACGGTCGGCGAGGCGGCCGCCGATCTGGAGGCCGACGACCATGCCGGCCGCTGCGGCGAGTAGGACGACGGCCAGTCGGCCGGGGCCGAGGTGGGCGGCGGCCTGCACCGCCGGCATGCGTGCTCCCCATACGGCCATGAGCGCACCGAGGATCGCGAAGACTCCGCTGAGCAGCTGGCGGGCTCGGAGCGGGGCTGGTGCGGTGCGCGGTGTGGCGGTCGCGGTGAGGGTCATCTATGCCCGCCGTGAGCTCGCTGTCTCAGCACAGGTGGCTGGGTGCTGTCCCCGCTGGTTGCGGGTCCGTGGGTGGCGCGGGCACCGAAGTGTGTCGACGGGGGTGCACCGGCGCTGGAGTGGATGAGCTTCATGGCGCGAGACAAGCACCCAGTGTGGGAAGCCGCCGTGTGCCAGAGACCTTCGTCCCAAGTGTTGCGTCGCGTATCTGCGGCGCTCTCCCCTTGAGCGGGAAGGGCATGGAGGCGGCGGCCTTCGACGAGTGTCCTACGGCCGCTTTGAGGCCATGGCTACGCCGAGCGCGGGGCGCTGCAGCCTCTCCAGCAATGACCGTCCGTGTGTCGTGCGGGCTGGGGCCGTCAGTTCGCGGTTGGTCATCGGAAGGCCCTCGTGTCGGGCCCTCCGATGAGGTTCATCCGGGCTCAGGTTTTTGGTGCGGGCGGGCCGCCGAGAGTCGGTGTCAGACCCAGTCGCAGGGCCATGTAGTCGAGTTGAGAGGCGATCGGGGCGATCAGGGCGCTGGAGCGGCTTGCGGTGAATCGGTCCTTGGGGGTGTTCTGGCGCTTACCGGGTTCGAACAGCCAAGTGGGCCTGAAGTCCTCGTAATACCAGTGAGTCTCACCGTCGAGCCGGGAGAAGCACGCGAGCCTCTGGTGGGTTGCGCCGCCGTCTTGGGCGAGAATCGCCTCTCCGTAGAGCCCCAGGGTTGGTGTGGCCGCTGAGCCTTTCGGGAGGGCGCGGAGTTCCAAGGTGGTCACGCACACGGTGACGTCGATGGTGGCACCGTCGTCGGGGCAGCGGGCGAGGAACTCTAGGGCTGTGGCGACGGGGTTGCCGAGCTGGTCATGGGTACTTCCTCCTTGGGGGTGTCGGGCTCCGTTGGAGCCCTGGGTTGTGGGGTCGTTCCTGGCGCGAGCGTAGACCGCCGCCCTCGCCCCTGGTCCTCTTCCACAGCGGGGCCGGAAATGATCACCGTTGAGAAAACTTCACTGGCCAGGACGTCATCAACCACAGGACGCAAAACGGTCTGCCGACGGAGCCGGCAGACCGTCACGCAAGATCGAAGCTAGCGGTACAGCGTAGAGGTGTACTGGCTCCTGCTGTCTCCCAGATAATTGCTGTCGTAGGTGCCCTTCGGCGTGAGCAACGAATATGCGGTCACCATCGGCTCGAAGTGCCACAGGCCCGTGTGGGCAGTCTTGCCGAAGGTGACCCGCACGTAGACGTGGCCGACCTTGCCGGAGGCGAGCTTCACCGTGGAACTGGCCGGGAGGTCGAAGCCGAACAACCCGTTCGACTCCTGGTAGCTGGGCCTTTCCCAGCGGTGGCGTACCGGGTTCCACCACGTGGCCGAGATACCGCGCAGCTGCCCTTCGCCCGGGGCGGAGAAGTTCCACAGGGACAGTGCGAAGCCGAGCGGAACCAGGGTGTCCGGCGACTTCTGCGTGTAGTACATGGTGAGGTAGAGGGTGTTACCCCGGCGGTAGGACTTGTGGATGCCGGTACCCCACTCCTTCATCGTCCCAATCTGATGGGCTGCCGCCGTGTGCGTACCGACCGGCGCCGCGGACGCTGCGCCCGCACCTATCGGAATCAACCCCACTATCGCGGCGGCTGCAGCCGCGGCAGCACGTATACGCATTCTCATGCAATCCCCTCCCACTGTTCTGCCAGCTGTGCATCCTAGCTTGCCGCCTATCCCCTCAACCGCAGCTGCCCGGTGAGCGATTCGGACCGTTTGACGGTTGCGCCCCGTCATGGCGAGTGGCAGACCGTCTGCACTGGGAGCCGGAGGGACTGCCTGAGCCGGGACGGAAGGATTTCGACGCAAAGGGTGGACCGTCCTCGGGCAGTGCACACCTGGGCGAGTCAAGCGCATCGGTCGCCAGCGAAGGCCATCAAATCCAGGTGGAGGCCGGCTCCGTCGAGCGTGGCGTCGGAGTCGCTCGTCCACCGTCCGAACGACTTGCGGATCTCGAAGTAGTAAACGCGCGGCCCTCCTGTTCCCCTTTCCCACGTCTCAACGCGCTTACCGGCCCGTCTTGCCGCGGTGGCCACTTGGTCGCGAACCGCCTGGCTCGCCGCGACGGCCGGGATGGTGACCTCGAATTGCGGGATAAGAGGACCTTCGCCCGGAGTGTGCTGACAGCGCAGCCGGACTTTCCCGTCGTGCTGTCGTCCGAACTGGGTGCGGAGCGTGTCCATCAGCGGGTCGTTGTTCAATTGGACGAACCGCTCTCGGGTGCGCGCGTCCTGTTCGGACTGCCGGCAAGCCTGTATTCCCGCTGCAGTCGCGGCCGCCAGGAAGGCAACAACCAGTATCAAAGGACGCCGAAGACCGGGCTGTCTTCCCGGTTGGGCGCCATTCATGCGGTTTCCGTCGCCACGCTCGCAAACTGCGACCTCAAGAGAACGGACAACGTTCCCCAATGCATGGATGCCGTGGCGTCCACGCTCCGCAGACCTTCCCCGGGTGGAGGTGTCGGCGCGGAAACCGGGACCAAAGCTCCGGAGGTCGCGACTCGACGGAGTCCCGCTTAGAACGCGGGCTCAATTCCCATCGTCTGCTTCAGAGTCGACCTCTGATCACGGACCGCCCGACAAGTCGTAAGTGACGTACTCGTGACTGCCCTTTTCAAGGAACATCGACTCCGCGCACGGAACCCCCAGCTGCCTGTCGTGCCTGCTGCTAAGGCCGACCGCGTAGAGCTTCCACCCCGCTGGCTCGATGGTGTCCACGAGCGCGTGGGTGGTCCCGCGCGGCAGGCTCGAGACCGTCGCCCCTGGAAACGTGTCCCAGTTCCGCCCGTAGTAGGTCAACCTCGGCGGAGCTTCCCAGAAGGCGAACGTGTGATAGGTGGCCCGGTAGTACACCCACCACCCGAGAGCAGCGAGCACCACGGCGACGGCGACAGAGACCGCGACCTGCTTTGTCAGCCGCGCTGACGAACCACCAACCGCCACCGTGCCTCCACCATGCCGAGCCGCTCGACGCTGACTATCCCACCCACGCGTAACGACCTGAGCACCCGCGCGCGGCAGGTCACGCGCCAGAAGAGCCGCCACGTGAAGGCGGCGGAGCAGGTCACGGTCGTCTACCGCGACGATGTCCTGCGCATCGAGGCTGTGGAGGCGAGGAGCCGGGTTCTCGGAAGCTCAGGATCCGTCGAGGTCACCGTCCAGCCGCCGGCTGGCTCCCGTGTCGAGGCGAAGGCAGCCAGCGCCGAACTACGCCGTGTGGGACGCCTCGGTAACGTCGCGTTCGAGGGTGCGTACGGCGAGGAGGTCGCCGTCAAGCTCGACGAGGCCGCCAGCATCCGCCTCACCACGCTCGCTGGTGATGTCTCGGTCGGTCGCCTCACCGGTCCCGGTGAGATCAGCGCCCAGAAGGGCGATATCCACGTCGTCGAGGCGGCGGGTGGCACGCTCACGCTGAGCACCCAGCAGGGCGACATCACTGTCGGCGCTGCCGACGGAATCTCCGCCTCTCTGGACGCCAGCACCTCCTACGGCCGGATCCACAACGCGCTCATGAACACCGACGGCGCCCGCAGCCTGGCGGTCGACCGTGTGCCCGTGCCGGGCCGGTATGTGGTTGCCGCGGGCGGCGACATGGGCGGCGATCCGCATTTGATGGAGTGGATAGGCGTTTGCCTCGATCCGATATTCGTTCGTAACTCGCGCATTCGAGTCAGTACTGGTTTGAGTGCCACAGGGGAAGCGGATGGTGCGGTCGGCAGGGCGAATAGAGGTGCGATCTGTTGTCACTGCGCGCGCAGCGCAAACGTTAGCCGCCGCAGCACTGTCCTCCAGCACTGTCTTTGGCTACCGTGTATAAGAGACAGGACTTACCCTCCCTGCAAGCTGAACTGGGCAGCGTTGACGGGGGGTCGGGGGCTGAGTTGTCGAGGCCCGGTGGCGTTGTGGGCTTCTGCTGTGTGGCGCGGAGGTACTTCGGATGCGGGAACAGGATCTAGCTGAACTCAAGGCAATGCTTCCGCAACGGCGGCTGGACGATCATGTCCAGTTGGCGCGTGGGGCCTCCGCTCGGCCTTCGAGGTGGCCTCGCCTGCGTGCAGGCGCGCAGGCGCGGATCGCAGCCGGGCGTGAAATCGAGCGGGTTTGGATCGACGCGCCGCCCCTGGACGCTGCGACGGCTGAGCGCGTGGTCCCACCGCCGGCACTGCCTCAAACCATCCTGCTGGACCGGCCCAACGTGATCGGAATTGAGGCCGTTAATGTCCCGTACCGTGCACCCCTGCTAGGTACGCACTACCAGCCCGACAACAGTTGGGCACAAATATATCTCGAGGCGCCTGAGAACGACATTGCCATCTGCTGGTTGACTTTCTATTTCATATGGGACAATCCCAACGGGGACGTCACCATCGACGTCGAGACCAGTATGAGCGTGATCGGCTACGCGGAGGTCGTAGCCTACCCCCATTTGCTTCCGAGTCTGGTCGGTGAGACTGGCACACATGCAGGGGCCGACATCTATCTCGCCTTCGCGCAGTTCGTAAACGGGGTGCCTGAGCCGGACCCGCCGTTCCAGTCCGCTGCGCGTCAAGAACCCCTATTCGTTCAGGCAGAGAGCGTCTCGCGGCTAATTCACTGGTTCGCTGGCCCCGACACTAAGTTCTCGCCGAACGTCGACGGGGCCTTTGCCCTCCGCTACAGCGGGTACCCCGTCAGGCGCGGCGCAAGAGTGCTCTTCCAAGCTGTCCTGCAGGCAGAGGTATGGCCCCATGATGACGGCGGCGGCTTCGTCGACTTAGGGCATGGAAAAGGCCTAGTCGGCTGCCCCTTCGTCAAACTCATCGTCACCCCCATGACCAATAAGTGAGCAGCGCACTGCTTCCAGAGGCACGATCACCGTGTCCCCAGTGATGAGAGCTCGTTGAGCGGGACCAGGGGCGCGGCTCGTGGGGTTGAATTGCCGCGGGTGGCCTGCTGGGGATCGCGAACCGTTGGTCCTCCCAGACCGGGGCCGACCGCAGGACCGCGGGACGCGGGACGCGCCCGGCGGAGCCGTGCTTTCGCGGCGGTGCTCTACGCACTGGTGCCGGCGCCGGTGGCCACACGGGCATGCGCGCACGCCGCGTGAGAACCGCGCAATTGACGTGTTCGGCGCCCGCTTCGTTTGCGTCCCCGGTCGTATGCCACTTGAGCCAACTCCGAACTCGCCACGGCGGCGGCCGACACCCCGAAGCCGGACATCGACTACAACAAAGGCGACATCCCGGGCTACATCAGTCGCTCTCTTCTGTCGCTCGCCGACCACGACCGGGAGACCGTACTCTGCGGCGTGGCCGACTGTCTGACAGCGATGCCCCGCAACCACATGGAATCGACGGCAACATCAGTGCTGGCCGTGGCCTTCGCCGAGCCCTTCCACGACGAGCTCCTCCCGATCGCCGAACTCACTGAGGGGCAACAACGGCTCCTCCAGGCATCGGTGAAGGCCGGGCCCTGGGGCGCGTACGGGAAGCGGTTCGAAGAGAGCCTCAGGAGCCGGCGGCTGCCCGACACCCGGGCGGTTCTGCGTGCCTACGTGGGCCTTCCGGACGACGGCCACGACGACACGACCGGATACATCTGGGGTTGAGCGTTGCCGTTGGTCGAGCGGGCGGCTTAAGAGTCAACGCCCTGGGCAATTGGGGTGGGACCGGGATCCGATATGGTCGACAATCTGTGGCGATATCCGAAAACTCAGTCCCTTCGGTCCCTGTCGAGGACGGAAACCCCTTAGTGACCCGCGGCTTTGCCTAGCGGCTGAGGTGCGCGGCTTCAGACCCTGTCTGGCCGCGGTGGCGGTCCGTCAGTGCCCAAGCAGGCGGGCGCAGACCTGCGGACGCAAGGGAGGGGCCGCCCGATAGTCAACCAGCACCAGGACTGCGGTGGCCGGTCCAGGGTGCGCGCGGCGCATCGCGTGAGCGACGCCGAAGGCGCCCTCGACGGGCTGGCTCGGTCCGGTCACCCAACTGCCCGGCAAGCCGGCCGCGACCGAAGAGTCCGACGAGGTGGCTCCGGGCGTCTACCGGGTGCGCGGCGATCAGTCCTGGGACCGGTCTGGCACCGCACGGGGGTAAGACGCCGGCAGCGCGGTTCACGCAAGGCCAACGCCGTGGCGCCCCCGGCAGCCGTCGACGTGTCGGAAACCCGTGGCGTGAATCATGTCGGCAAACGCGACCGTGCCAGCGCCGCACCTTGCGGCTGGTCTCCGAGATAGGAGCCCTGGGCCGGGCCGCACTACAGCAGCGGGCCGAGCGCCACCGCGGCGTCGCACTCCTTGCACGCAACCGCCCCGGCCGTCGACCGCACGACCTCCAGCGCCGCGTGCACGTCGATCTCCTCGCCGTCAGCAGGAGCCTCCGGGCAGTCCCAGATGTGCACCGCGACCGAGCCGGGGCGCCTGCGCGCCCGCGGCGTCCGCTGCACCTTCCAGCCCCACCGGCCCGGGTCCGGTGCTTGGTGCTCTGGCGGCAGGCGGTGGGTGGGCACCTGGTCGTACGACACCCCTTCGACCGGCCGGGCTTGGTCGGGCGTCAGCCACACCAGGTACTCGCGCGGCTCCACGGTCTCGGACGACCCGTCGTTGGCCCACATCGGCAGACCGACCCTGTGGCCGCAGCAGGGGCAGGGGCGGCGGCCGGCCAGCGTGGCGGTGTGGGCGGCGTTCCAGGACTGGTGTCAGTCCAGCCAAGCGGGCAGGGTCTCTGTACGGTTACGCCAGGGGGCGGGGATGCCTTCGGTGCCAACGCGGGAGGCGACGATGCCGCCGACGATCGCGCAGGTGGTGTCGACGTCTCCACCGGCCGAGGCAGTGGCCCACAGGGCAGTCGCGTAATCGGTCAGATTCCGGGCGGCGCACCAGAGGGTGAAGGGGACCGTATCGACGGCGCTGACCTGGCGTCCGTTGCCGAGATGATGGGCGGCGAGTTCGACGTAAGGCTGGTCCAGGAGAGTACGCGCCTCGATGATGCCGTCGCGTACCCGGCTGGGCGGGACAAGGTCCAAAACGATGGCGAGCAGGTCCGTGCCGGTCACGGGTTCGGTGCGGCGGTGCGCGGCGCGGCTGGCGGCGACGGCGACCGCGACGGCCCCGGCGACGGCCTCGGGGTGGGTGTGGGTCACCTCGGCGGACATGGCAGCCTGCCGGGCTGCGTGTTCCGGGTCGCCTGGGTAGCGGGCGCCGAGAGGGGCGACGCGCATCGCTGCCCCGTTGCCCCAGGAGCCCTGCCCGTCGAACAGTCCGGCCGCGAGTTCGCGCCAGTTGCCGCCCTGGCGGACTAGGCGCAGCAGGCGGTTCATCGCGGGACCGTAGCCGCGGTCGAAGTCGTGCCGTTCGGCGAAGGAACGGGCGAGTTCATCTTGGTCTACCTCGCCTCGTTGCATGACGAGTCGGTGGATGGAGCAGGCCATCTCCGTGTCGTCGGTCCACGGCCAGGGCGCTTCAGGCAGTTGCTGGTCACGCAGAGCGGGGAGGTTGTCGGGGACGAAGAACTGGGCTCCGAAGGCGTCGCCGACGGCCAGGCCGTTCAAGGCGTCGCGGGCGGTGGCGATGGGATCGATCGGTGGGCTATTGAAGGAGTACGAGTGGGAGGCCATTGCCGGGCATCCTGCCAATCCCAGCCCATGCCGGCCACTGGTTTCATCGCGTGGAGGAACTGCACTGGCGGGCCCGCCTATCGCGTCGGGGACGGTGGAAGCTGCGGAGGGACCGCGTCGAGGCATGCACATCGTCGTCGCCCCTGCTGACCGACCCCCAGATGATCAGGTCGTGACTGATGGTTGCCGGTCCAGGAGGTGGTGCATCACGTGCTCCGGGATGGCCGGGTTAGCGGCTGCGGACATGGCGGTGGTGGCGTCGTGGAGCTGGCTGGTCAGCGCGCGCGTGGTTAGGCGCGGGTCGCGCGCTGCCGCTTCTCTGATGGCCCAGGCGGGGTCGTCAAGGAGGCGGATCACCGAGGCCGGCGTGAGACGCGGGTCGCGAAGGGCTCGCCAGCGCACACCGCGGTCGGGGTCACGGCTGAACATCTCGACCATGTACGCCGTGGCGGCGGGGTCTTCGAGGGCGAGCTGGCGCATGCGGGGATCGGGGTCGTCGGCGTACTGCAGGGTGCTCTGGCGAGGGAAGTTGGGGTGTTCCGGGAAACAGGCGGCTGAGTAGCCGTCCCACGTCCGGCACATCTCGAGCAGAACCTCGGCGGGTGCCTGGGCGCAGTTCTCGGCGAGGAACAGGCGCACGACCCAGTCCTCGTCGCGTGCCAGGCGTTCGACGACGTCGGGCGGGAGGTTCTTCGCGCAGGCGGCGCTGCGGCGGACGAGCAGGTGGGAGGAGGAGGCGCAGCGGCGTATGGCCTCTTCGTCGTGCTGCAGCGCCCGCACCCACGGGAGCGGATTGCAGCGCGCCTTTGGGTCGATCTCCACGGGGACGCGCGCACGTTCCTCCTCGGTGAGGTCCGGGCGCACCGACACCGTCCACCGGACGGCCGGGTCCAGGTCCTGACCGAGTTCAGCGACCAGGTGCGGCGCGAGGTCCGGATTGCCGGCGGCCGCGCGTCGCAACTCCCGGTCCGGGCTGTGCGCGAGAGCGTGGCCCAGTTCGTCGGAGAGCAGGCATTCCCGTGCGGCGCGGTGGCGTTGCTTGTCGTCGGGCAGAGCCGCGAACACCGAGACCGGCATCGGCGCGGTGGTGTGGGCAAGCAGGATCGCTTCGGTCCGCACTTCGGGGTCCGGGTCAGCCATCAGCGACGTGTGGGTATCCGGTTCCAGGTGCGGCCAGGCTCGCCGGCAGGCGGCGCGGCGTACGGCAGGTTCCGCATCAGCCGCAAGCGTCACCAGGTGCCGGGCGGGCAGGTCGCGATGGAGTGCGACCTCGGCTCTCACCTTCGCGCTGGGATCGGCGACGAGTTGCGCGAACGTCGCCTCGGTCAGGGGCGACCTTCCGTCCACCGCACAGGTGGTGAAGATCCATCGCAACCCGGGTTTGGGTTCAATGAAGAGCCGTTCTCGCTGCTCGGCCGTGAGTGTCCAGCGCTCTGCGAGCTGCTTGCGGACGCGTGGCTCGGGATGAGAGATCCACGCCTCGACGACTTCGTCAGGCACTTCACGGGTGATCAGCCAGCTGGCGCCGCGGAGCCGTTCGCCTTCTGCGACATCGAGCAGCCGCAGCAGTACCGAGGCGGGTGCGGCTGGGTTGCGGGCCAGCCCGTCTCGCCACGCCGACCGGAGGCGCTGTGGCGCGGTCTTCCGACGCAGTACGGCATGCCACCCGGACTCGCGCTCCTGCGGGGTCTCCTGGGCGCGGGCCTGGGCCCAGGACTCGACCCACGCGTGGAAGCGGTCGAGGGCGATCAGCCAGACCTCGTACTCCTCACTGGTCGCGCCCAGCACGCTCTCGCCGTCCAGCGACATGGCGACGAACTCAGGTCGCCCCCGGCGCTGGCCGAGCACCCCGGCCAGGTCCCACTGCTCGGCAAGGCGTACGCGCGTCCAGTGACTGCACCAGTGGGACTGGCAGCCGTGCCCGGCGACGTTGATCAGGAACTCACCGTTGTCGTCGATCACGCCGTGTTCGACGGCCAGGATATGCCACTGCCGGTTCAGTTCGGCCACCTGATCCGGCCGGTCGTCCCGCACGGCCACCGTCGGGACCGCGGTCCCGGAGATCACCGGACGCCAGGCCACCGCCGCGGGGCGCGCGTCGTTCACCCTTCCGTGCCCGACCACTTCCAGCCCCGCACGCTCCAGCAGCTCACGCAGTTCACTCTCCCCGCCCGTCATGAGCGCCATCTTCCCGGCCGCCCTTGCAGCGGTCCACCTAGATCAGCGATCACAGTCCGCGGCAGTAGTCTGCGCGAACGGATCGTGGTCGAGCAGGTGACGACCTCGCCGACCCGCCGAACAGGAACAGCCATCCCATGGCCCAACGACGCCGACAACGCCTCTGCCGGGGCCATGGCAACGAGCGCCCTGGTCCTTCATTAACAGAGGGACAAAGTGGTGCAGCTAGCGCGCTGATCGCGGTCCGCCGGCCGCAGGGCCAGGGCCCGGCTGAGGGGGGTGGTGGCCATGCTGGGGTGCCTGGCGACGACCGCGCTCGTGGCCTGCGGTGTCCGGCGCACGTTCCAAGCGCGACGCTTGCGACATCTCCTGAAGTCTTCTGGCGATCTCCGTGAAGTGGTGATCGTCAAGGTCCAGGACGGTTGTCAGCCTTCGACTTGGGTCCAGGGCTAGGAGGGCGCGGTTCAAACGGACGAGTGTTCGCATGCCTGGCCCTGCCGCCATTATTTTCGGGACTCCGCCGCGTTCGGCCCACACTTGAACCGCCCGCGCGCGGGCTGCAGCCGTAGCGGCGTAGTCCAGCCCTTCTCGGTCGTAGTTGATGAGGCGGGCTTGGGCAGCTGCCGCGTTAGGTTGTCCTGCTTGGGGCACGTGTGCGGCGAGGGGCTCGAGCAGTGGCTGCGCTGCGATGACGTTGTCGTATACCTGGGCTGCGTGCTGCGCGGCTTCCCCCATCCAGTGGTGATCGTGGCTGCCCGTGGTCCGAGCGGTCAGGAGTTCCAGGACCTCTCGTGCACGCGTTGCGGCGTCGGGCAGTTCCGCTCCACACGCGACCAGCTGGTTCCAGTCGTCGATGAGGGCCTGATCGGGAGCGTTGTCGTAGGGGCTCAGCTGTTCGGCTCGGTTGTAGGCGGCACTGGTGTTGCGGGCCTGGAAGACGATCTCGTCTGCCGCGCTGTGCGCGAGTCCTGTGCGGCGAACGACCTCGGCCACCACGTCCTGGGTGGGTAGGACTCTGGTCTTGGCGGTGATCAGGATTCCCCAGGCTCGGCCTGCTTGTTGGGCGGTGTCGGCGAGGGGCCTCTCCTGATCAGGCAGCCTTCGGATGAGCCACTCGGCTTGGGCCTCTTTGAGGGATCGTGCGCGGTCTACTGCGCTGCCGGGTAGCAGGCGGTCGAACTCTGCATCACGCCGTGCTGCCGCCAGGAGCGCTCCAGGCGCGGATCGAGCGCCCGGGGCTGGATACCGAAGGGCCTGCAGAGTGGTTGTGGTGTCGCTGCTGAACCAGTCGATGGCCTGCTGCACTGTCGAGTCCGGCTCGTCGGCTCCAGATCCGCCCCCGCTCCCAGGCGTGTCAGTGGCCATGCGAGGCTCCCTTGGGTGGTCCCTGGCTGGTCATCACACTGTCGTTTGGTAGGCGGCGTACCGTGAGGGTTCCGGTACGGACTGCTGGTGGTGCCGCGAAGCCTCCGCTGTGGCCTGGCGGGTCTGCGTGAGCGCGTACTCGATCAGTTGGCGGGGGTCGGTCTTGTTCTCCTGGACAGCGGCGGAAATGCAGCTGGTGGCGTCGCGAACTGTCCGCCGGACAGTCATGTAGATGAGCCTCTCCGCGCCGTCCTCCGTGGGGTACGGCGGGGCCGTCTTCGCTGAGTGGGCAAGGCTTTCCATCTCGGAAAGGTCCAGCGGCGGCGCGCCCTCGATCCGCGCCAGTTGGTGTGCCTGGTGGGTGATCACCCAGGGGTCACGCACGGCTCGGTCATCGAAGCGGAGTAACTGGAGGGCCTGGTATGCGTACCTGTGCTCAGGCTGCGTGAAGTCCTGGGCGGCCAGGGATTGAACCGGGCCAGGTTCGAGCAGCTGTCGAGGTTCGCGCATGAGCGATAGCAGAACTTGCCGTTCAACGTTGTGGTGTCGATAGGCCGGACTGCCCTCCGGTTCTGCCGGCTGTCGGACGTCCGGAGGAGCCGTGTCGTAGCCGGCCAAGGTGCGGGGCGCGCTGTCGAGCCGCCGTGCGAGTTCACTGAGTTGATATTCACGGGTGCCGAGTTGCATGGCCACCTGAGACAGGGAGGCGTCGGCAAGGCCGTCTCTGCGCACCGCACCCGCGAGGTCCTCGACTGCGGCGGGAATTGCGGGTTCGAGGATGTACTGAACTGCGTACAGGGCTGCGTTGTCGGGGTTGGGGCTGTAGTTCGGGTGACTGGCTTCGGTCAGGAGCTGAGCAATGCTCCGAAGCGTTCCGTTGGAGATCCTGGCCTGCGCATCCGGGTCCGCGGCTGCACGGTGGGAGTCGCTGTAGCGCAGCCGCGCGTAGATGTGGTCGATCATGGCCTGCGTGCGCTGATGGGACGGCACGCTCGCGTCTTTGGCCGCTGGGAGAGCGATGGCCGGGTCAGGGCCGGTGACGAGTGCGGACCAGATCTCGGCTGTGAGTTTGTCCCCAAAGTCCCCTGGCTGGAGCCAGAAGGGTGATGCGGCGGGATCGGAAGGGGTGTAACGAAACTGCTCAGCTCTGGAGGGGTCGTCCAGGATCGCGCCGATGACGGCAAGTTCCTTATACCGAGCATCGACGGTGTCCGCGCGACCGGCGGCCAGTTCGAACGGCACGCCCTCGATCGCGGAAGGATGCTGAGAGGCCTGAACGGTGACGTAGGCGTCATGCCGAGCGTGCTCGGGGATGGCCGACGCGGAAGGGTGTGCAAGCTGGTAGATAGCGCTGTGCATCCACGTCCAGTAGCTGGGGTCGTTGAGCGCCTCCCACGCCGCGGGTCCGCCGGCTGCGGCCTCCTGCTGGACGGTCTGCATCATCCGCTGAACGACGACATCGGCAATGGCCTGCGCGTGGTCCGGCGCGCCTTGCCAGAGTCGCTGCTCAATCTCGTCGAGCCCTCCGTTCAGGAGGACGTCGTAAATCCTCCCGAGCATGGGGTTCTGAAAGTGGCCGGCTTTGAGCCAGTAGTCCGGTGAGCTGCTATTCCAGTCGACGAAGTGGTAGTAGGCCACAGAGCGGTCTCTCAGCATGCTGCTGATGACGTTGAGCTCGTGCTGCGGCGCCTGGTAGTGGGGATTGATCACGCTTCCCCCGTCCCGGGCTCACCCGACGGCAGTGTGTCCGGTTGGTGTAGGCCCTCGGCGCGTGCTCTGGCTCCCCCACCTTCGGTTGCTGCAACGGCGGCGCGGTAGCGCTCGGCCTGGCTGTCGATCTCGGCTGTGGCCCTTTCGTCCAAGGCTTCCCAGGAGTCACCGCTCTCCCTCCACCAGCGGTCGAGGTAGTGGATGGGCGCGCCCTCGAAGGAGCCCAGCCGGACAGCCTTCCCCTCCCCCAGGAGCCGGTCCATGGACTGCGTCGGCATGGGTGCCGTAAGAACCCGCTCGCGGGTTGACTCCCGCAGGCACTCCATGCGTTCGACCCAAGCCAGCGTCTGGGTTTCGGTGTCAGCCACGGTCAGCTCCGTTCGCGGTACGGCGAATTGCTTCGTAGCGTCCATCGACACCACAGCCTCAACAGGCTGATCGGTTCGTGCGGTCCAAGGGGTGAACCCAGCAAGCGTGGAAACCTGCTGACTCGTCCCGGATGGCGGGATGGCGGGCCAAGTCCTGGGCTCCGGTCGCAACCAGCGCAGGGCAGGGCGCCTCGGCTGCCGTCCATCTGGCAGCCATACTCCGAGAACTCGGTGCGTGTCAGGCGGAGAGCTCCATTAGACGACCGGGCGCAGTGGTGCTGCCGCTTTCACGGCGGCATCTCCACGCTCCGGCGCCGGAGGCTCGGGCCCCCTCATGCATCAAGTGATCCGGGAGGTGCGGGCGTCCGGTGTTGCTTTTGCTGGTCGCAGAGGCTTTCCTCGAGCGTCGCGCCGAGCCTACGGGGTTTCCACGGCCCTATGGTGCCGGCATGGCTCGCTCGGCAGTTAGGGTGTCCTCAGGTCTGGCTGCGACGCAGCGTGGCCAGACTCCTGCCCGCTCCTAGTCCGTGCGGACCGCGGCTCTCCGGGCCGCCGCAGTGATTCCGCGTAGGCGTAGATCCCCCACCTCAGCTTGCGCGGGGACGATCGTTGGTTCGACGCGCCTCTTCGAGGACGTTTCGCCAGGAGACGACCCCTGGCTTTCGGCGCAGCAATGATCTGCGCTCACGTTCTGTCATGCCGCCCCATATGCCGAACTCAATGCGGTTGTCCAGGGCTTCGACTAGGCACTCGGTGCGTACGGGGCACGCGTTACACACTGCCTTGGCGCGATTCTGTTGGGCTCCCTGTACAAACAGCTCGTCCGGGTCTCCGCTCCGGCAGGCAGCTTCGTCGTACCACTCCCCGGTCTTCAACTTCTTCCCTCCCCCAACAGGACTCACATGGACCCTATGCTGCGGGCAACGCGCACGTGTTCCCGGGCCCTTCATTCCCGAGACAGCCGAGACATTGCGCAGCAGGTGGGGCCGCTCCGGCAGTTCAGGTGTTGGCAAGGGTGCCCGAGCGAAGGAGGCTGGCCGCCTGGGAGGCCGAGGGGATCCCGTAGGGCGGGAAGGGAATCCTGATGATTCTGCGGGCCGCGCTTGCCGAGCTTGACGACGCCCTCGCCGCGGTGGGCGAGCCCAGCCCGACCGAAACCTTCCCCGCCTGACTTCAGCGAATGCCGAGGGCGGCGCGGGCGATCAGGAGGGCGCTGCGCGCCGCGGAGGGGAACATGCTGGGGTCTTCGCGGGTGTCGTCGTAGCGGCTCGGGGTCTCCGCACGTTGCGCCGTACCGCCGTGGCGTTCAAGGAGCGTCGCTTGGACGGCGAGGAACTCCGCGACTGCCACATTCAAGCGGCTGCCGCCTGAGAGCCGTTGGACGGCCGTGCGGATCTCGGCGACCTCGCGGCGGATGCGGGCCGCGCTAGCTTCGGGCCGAGCCACCTCGGCCACGGAGGCCGGACGTTCGTTGCCCGCCCTGTCGACACGCGAGGGCAAGGCCGCCGCAGCGGGCTCGGCCGTGACGAGCTGCCCGTCCTCGGCGACGGTCTCGCCCGTGCCCTGATTGACTACGGGGCCGCGCAGACTCATCGTGCGCAACACGTCGGCGAGTTGGGCCGGAATCTCGGCCGTGGTCAGCGGCGGCAGGTCAGCGTTCGTGGGGCGCTGTGGAGTCGGCTCATCGCTCATGCCGCCGACCCTACTGCGCCCTCGGTCACACAACCGGCACATCCTCACCCGTGTAGCCCCAAACCGCATGGGCACGCGCACGGTGCGGCCGCGCCAGTCAAGGCTCCTACCCCCTTGCCGACTGACGCGGTTTCCAAGCCCTGTCAGTTCTCGCCGCTACCGTGCTGCAATGCCACGACCCCAACCAACCGACCCGTGGGCCAAACTGAACCCCCGCCACCAGACGTACCTCACGACGATCTACAACGCCGACCAGAACGCGGAGGCGAACCAGACGGGCGGCGCGTTCGACTGGGTCCACGGACCGTCGGCCAGCGAGTGGCGGTGGCAGACGTTCGCCCTCAAGGCCCCAGCCGAGCTCGTCGGCCGCACGGCCATCCAGTACGAGCTCCGCGGCGAGGACGAGCACGGCCAAGGCGCCGGCTCCTCCCTCGCCTCGCCGCGCGGGACCCCGTACGAGGAACGCGCCCCCACCGAGAAGGCCCGCCTCTTCCTCGAGCGCGCCGCTTCCGCCTCGACAGTCAGGTGCTGTGGGACGAACTGGTTGGTGTGGCACCGGACTCCGTACGCCGCCAGACTGAAACAGCACGAACGAGCGTCGACCTGGCCCCGGTCGCGCTGCGGGCCGCGATAAGCCAGAGGCACGGCAACTCCCTGGCCTGCCTGCGTCCCTCAGTTTGAATGAGGTGCCTAGAGACGCTCGTCCCGCTCAACGTGGGGCACACGATCACAGGGGTCCCTGCCCGTTGGCCTGCGGCGTCTCGCTCAAGCCGAAATACCCCTAGGAGCGTGTCTCAGTAACCGGTAACCCGCTTGTGGTTCGTGATCATTGATGCGGGATGATCACGGTATGCATGGTGGTGATGGGCTGTTCGAGGTCGAGCCGGTCGGGAAGAAGCAGCCGATGGGTCCTGCAGCGGCAGTGGACAAGAGGTTTCGGGCGTTCGACCCGCATCAGGTCCTGCTACTGCCACCGTCGCTGGACGACTGGCTGCCCGAGGACCACCTGGCCCGGTTCGTCGCCGACC
>NZ_JBSFJX010000166.1:0-17932 GCF_053598275.1 Streptomyces sp. NPDC001156
GGACCAGGTCGGTCCGAGCCGCCGCCGCCTCACTCGGCCGGCTCGGGTTCCTGGACGAAGACCGCGTGGAACCGCCGGGTGTGGTCCACATACCGCTCCGGACCGGTCAGGGTGACCGTCGCCGTCAGTCGCGGGTCGGTGCTGGAGGCGGCCAGGCGCAGCTCCAGGTCCCCCGGTTCGACCACGCGCCGCCCGTCACGGCCGGTGAAGGAGGCGAGGTCGGCCGGAACCGTCATCCGCACCCGCCGTGCCCGGCCCGGGGCCAGCGGTACCCGGGTGTAGCCGATCAGGCGCTGCACCGGCTGGACGACCGAGGCGACGTGGTCGTGCAGGTACACCTGCACGACTTCGGCGCCGTGCCGCTCCCCCGTGTTCCGCACTGTGAAGGACAGGGAGAACTCCCCGTCGGTGCCCGTCTCCTTCACGTCCACCGCGAGGTCGCTCCAGGCGAAGGACGTGTACGACAGTCCGTGCCCGAATCCGAAGGCCGGGGTCGGGTCGATGCTGGACACGTCGCTCACCTGGGCGAGCCGCGCCCCGAGATAGGTGGTGGGCTGGGCGCCGAGCCCTCGCGGAACGCTGGCGGGCAGCCGCCCACTGGGGTTGGTGCGGCCACTGAGCACTCCCGCGAGGGCGGTGGTCCCCTCGACGCCCGGGAAGAAGGACTGCACGATCGCGGCCGCCTCGTCCACGGCGCGGCCGAGCGCGTACGGCCGCCCTGCCAGCAGCACGGTCACCACCGGGGTGCCCGAGTCCAGGAGCGCGTCGAGCAGCTGCTGCTGCGCTCCGGGCAGCGCCAGCGAGTCCGCGTCGCAGCCCTCGCCACTGGTACCACGGCCGAAGAGTCCCGCACGGTCGCCCAGCACAGCGATCACGACGTCCGCCCCCTGCGCCGCCTGTACGGCCTGGGCGAACGCGGAGGTGTCGCCGTCGTCGACACCGGTACCGCGCAGCACGGTGACGTCCGCTTCGGGGAACTCGTGTGCCACTGCCTCCCGGAGGGTGGGCAGGCTCATCCCCGCCGGGGTCTGCGGGTGGTGGACGCCGACGTGCAGCGGGAAGGAGTAGCAGCCCAGCACGGCAGTCGGTTCATCGGCGTTGGGGCCGACCAGCAGGATGCGGCGCGGCCGGGCCAGCGGCAGTGTGCCGTCGTTGGCGAGCAGCACCACGGCCTGCTCGGCGACCTCCCGGGCCAGTTCCCGGTTCTCCGCCGTGTCGAGGTCGACCGTGCCGCGCAGCGCGTCCGGGCGGTCGAGTTCGGCGCCGGCCAGCACAGGCGGCACCGGGCTCCAGTCCGCGTCGAGCAGACCGAGCCGGGCCTTCTCGGCGAGCACCCGGCGCAGGGCGCGGTCGATGAGGGACTCGGGCACCCGTCCGGCGGTCACGGCCTCGGCGAGCGGTGCGCCGAACGTCTTGACGGTGGGCAGTTCGATGTCGACACCGGCACCGAGCGCGGCGCCGGCGGCCTCCGCCCAGTCACCCGCGATCCCGTGCAGGGTCCGCAGGAAGGCGATGCCGAAGTAGTCGGCCACGACCGTGCCGTCGAAGCCCCAGGTCTCGCGCAGCAGTCCGGTCAGCAGGTCCTCGTCGGCCGCCGAGGGCACACCGTCGGTGTCGGTGTAGGCGTGCATGACGGACCGGGCGCCGCCTTCGCGCACGGCCATCTCGAAGGGCGGCAGCAGCACATCGGCGCGCTCCCGCGGGCCCATGCCGACGGGGGCGAGGTTGCGCCCCGCGCGGGAGGCCGAATAGCCGGCGAAGTGCTTGAGCGTGGCGATGACACCCGCGGACTGCAGTCCCTGCACATAGGCGGTGCCCACGGTGCCGACGAGATACGGGTCCTCCCCGATGGTCTCCTCCACACGGCCCCAGCGGGCGTCGCGGACCACGTCCAGCACGGGTGCGAGGCCCTGGTGAACGCCGACGGACCGCATGTCCCGGCCGATCGCGGCGGCCATGCGGCGGATCAGGTCGGGGTCGAAGGTGGCGCCCCAGGACAGCGGGACGGGGTAGGCGGTGGCTTTCCAGGTCGCGAAGCCGGCCAGGCACTCCTCGTGGGCGACGGCCGGGATGCCGAAACGGTTCGCCGAGACAATGCGCGCCTGCGTGCGCAGCAGGGACAGCGCGCCGAGCGCGGGGTCGACGGGGGCGGTGCCGAAGGGACGGGTCAGCTGGCCCAGGCCGGTCGGCAGGAGGGCCTCGAGGTCGACGGCCTCCTCCATCTCGTGCTGGTGCGGGGCCACTTCGCCGCCCTCGTCGGACGCGCCGACCCAGACCCCGTAGAGCTGGGCGATCTTCTCCTCGAGGGTCATGGCGGCGATCAGTGCGGACACCCGGGTGTCGACGTCGTGAGCAGGGTCGTTCCAGACGGGTGTTTCGGGGGTGGTCTCAACTGCCACGTTGGCGATCACTTTCCTCCGACGCCCATGAGGCCCTGGACCAGGGCGCGACGGGCGAACAGGTAGACGAGCAGGACGGGCACCATGGACAGCACCACGGCTGCCAGCAGTCCCGGGATGTTGATGCCGTGTTCGGTTTGGAAGTTGTAGAGACCCAGGGTGATCAGCTTGGTGGAATCGGACTGGGTCAGAACAAGGGGGAACAGGAAGCCGTTCCACGCCTGGAGAGCGGAGAACACCACGATCGTGGACAGCCCGCCCCCGGAGAGCGGGAGCACCAGCTGGAAGAACATCCTCCGGGGCGTGGCGCCGTCCATGGCCATGGCCTCGAACAGCTCTGGGGAGATGTCGCGCATGGCGCCGCTGAGGATGAGCGCCGACATCGGCAGGCAGAAGGCGGCGGTCGGCAGGATGACGCCGAGCAGGTTGTCGTACAGACCGGCCTGGCTGATCAGGTAGAACATCGGGACGATCACGGCCTGCGCCGGAATGGCGAGGCCCAGCAGGAACAGCCGGAATACCTGCGAGGTGATCCTGCTGCGGCTGCGCACGATCGCGAAGGCGAGCGGCGGAACGAGCAGCAGCACCAGGCCGATCACACAGGCGGTGACGATCAGGGTGTTCAGGAAGTACTGACCGAAGCCCGAGTCGAAGGCTCCCGTGTAGTTGTCGAAGGTGAAGCTGTGGGGGAAGGACAGCGGACCGTTTTGGGAGTACTCGGACTGGGGCTGCACCGTCGCCGCGAGCATCACATAGAGCGGCAGACCGACCAGGAAGAGCCAGACGAGTGAGCCCACGCCGGCCAGGTAGTTGGGGCGGCGCCTCATGACACACCCTCCATGGAGCTGCGCATCTTGTCGTAGCCGGACACGCGGACGACGATCAGCGAGATGACCGTCGCGGCGACGACCAGGACGAGGGCGATGGCGGCACCGGCGCCGAAGTCGAAGCTCTTGAAGGCCTTTTGGTACATGTAGTAGGCGCTGATCGTGGTGTCCGACCCCGGTCCGCCCTGGGTCAGGATGAGGACCGTCTCGAACGTGGTCAGCCCGCCGACGATCATCAGGATCATCGAGGTGACGACCGAGTTGCGCAGCTGCGGCAGCGTGATGTGGAAGAACTTCCGGTAGCGCCCCGCCCCGTCGATCTCCGCCGCCTGGTACAGCACTTGGGGGATCGCGCGGGCGGCGCCCTGGTAGATCAGCGTGTGGAACGGGGTGAACTGCCAGGTGCTCACGAACGCGAGGACACCGATCGCGCTGGCCTGCTTGCCGAACAGGTTGCCGTCACCGAACAGCCAGGTGGCCTGGGCCGGGATGCCGAAGTTCGGGTCGAGCAGCGCCCGCCACAGCACGGACACCGCGGTGGAGGACAGCAGCAGCGGAATGAAGTAGATCACCGACAGCACCGCACGGTTGCGCTGCTGGCCCGCGGCCCAGACGCCGAGCAGGATGCTCAGCGGCGTCTGGATGGCCACCCCGAGCACGGTGATCAGGAGGGTCAGCCAGATGCTCTTGATCATGACCGGGTCGTCCAGGACCCGGGACCAGTTGTCCATTCCGACGAACCGGGGCGAGCCGAGGCCGTTCCAGCTCATGAAGGACAGCACCGCCACCATGATCAGCGGGGCAATGGCGAAGACCGCGAAGAACGCGGTGGCGGGGAGCGCCCAGCCGAAGCCCGGGCGCCCAACGTGGGCGACGTAGGAGCCCTCCGTCCGCCGCCGGGCCGCCTTGCGGGTCCCGACGGCGGAAGGAGCGCTCGTCATATCCGTGGTCATGAGCGTTTCACTCGGTGGGGAGGGCCTGCATGGCCTTGATGAAGCCGTCGGCGTCGATCTGACCGTTGAAGAACTGCTGCACGGCCTGGTGCATGGGCGTGTTGGCGGACGGCGGGTAGGCCTGGTCCCAGGAAAGCTGGAACGAGGGGGCCTTCTTCACCAGGTCGTACTGGAAGTGCGAGTAGGCGGGGCTGGCCGAGGTGTCGAGGAACTTCTCGGTGTTGGTGGTGGTGGGCAGGTTGCCGATGCCCATCTGCGCCTTGACGAACTCGTCGGAGTACATGAGCTTCAGGAACTTCGCTGCTGCCTCCGGGTGCTTCGTCTTCTTCAGCACCGAGTAGAAGTTGTTGGTGTTGCCGACGACATCCGCCGGGTCGCCCTTGCCGCCGGTGATGGTCGGGAAGGTGGTGTATCCGAGGCCCTTGGCCGCGAAGTCCTTCGCGTCCTGCTGCTGCTGGGCGTAGTACCACGAGCCCATCAGCTCGAAGGCGGCCTTGCCCCTGGCCACCAGCGCGGGCGACGCGCCGTTCGTGTACTTCACGGAGTCGAAGTTGGTGCCGAAGGCGCCGGCGTCGCCGAGCTGCTTGAGCATGCTCAGCGCCTTCTTGCTGTCCGCGCTCTCCCAGGCGCTCTTGTCACCGCCGAGGGCCTTCTGGAAGAGCTCCGGCCCGGCCACGCGGTCGTAGACGTACTCGAACCACATCAGCGTCGGCCACTGGTCGCCGCCGCCCAGAGCGATCGGGGTGACCCCCTTGGCCTTGAGCTTCTTGACGGTGCTGAGCAGCTCGTCCCACGTCTGGGGCGGCTGCACTCCGGCGTCGGCCAGCACCTTGCTGTTGTTGAACAGCAGGACGGGCTGAGTGCCGCGCATCGGGATGCCGTAGGCCTTGCCGTCCACGACGGCGCTGTTGAACACCGACGGCAGGAAGTCGGACTTCAGCGCCGGGTCATCCTTGATGAAGTCGTCCAGCGGCAGGAGCAGATCGGCCTTGACGAACGGCTGGATGCTGCCGCCGCCCCAGTTGAAGAAGATGTCCGGCGCCTGCGGCGTGTTGATGATCGTCTGCAGCTTCTGCTGGTAGTCGGCACCCGGAATGGTGTCGAGCACGGCCTTGACGTCCGACGTCTTGTTGAAGGTTGCGACGATCTGCTTCTCGACCTTGTTGCTGGCGTCTCCATAGACCAGGACGTGGATCTTCCCGTCGTCCGACGACCCTCCGCCGGTCCCGCTGCCGCAAGCCGAGAGGCTCAGCGCCAGGGCGAGCGTCACGCCGCCGGCGAGCAGACGGGGCAACCGCACTCGTATCTTCATCGTCTACCTTTCGAAAGTTTCGATCTCATTATCGAAAGTCGCTGCTGCCCGGACAGTAGGTGCGTCACCCCGCGTGGTCAACGGGCGTGCATACGCGCGACCAAACCGTTACCGGCGGTCAGTGGCCTATCCTTCCGGCATGCGTGATGACGACGAGGTGGTGGACGGCCGGGTGACGCTGGCCTCAGTGGCCGAGCAGGCGGGCGTGTCGCTGTCGACGGTTTCGAAAGTTCTCAACGGCCGCTCCGATGTCGCCGAGGCCACCCGCACCAGGGTCGAACAGCTCCTCGACCTCCACGGCTACCGCCGCCGGGCTCAGGGCGCGCCCCAGGCACCGCTCATCGAGCTCGTCTTCCATGAGCTGGAGAGCGTCTGGGCCATGGAGCTCATCCGCGGGGTGGAGAACGTCGCCAAGGAGAACAAGGCGAGCGTCGTGCTCACCGAGAGCGGCACGCGGCACGCCCCCGCGCCGGACTGGATCGAAGGGGTCCTCAGGCGCCGGCCGCTGGGCGTGGTCCTGGTCTTCTCCGCCCTCCCGGACAAGGTGAAGAAGCAGCTGCGGTCGCGGGCCATCCCGTTCGTCATCGTGGACCCGGCCGGTGATCCCGACCCCGACGTGCCGTCCGTCGGTTCGGCCAACTGGGCCGGAGGCCTCGCCGCCACCCGTCACCTCACCGACCAGGGGCACGAGCGCGTCGCCATCATCACCGGCCCGGAGGACATGATGTGCTCCCTCGCGCGGCTCGACGGCTACCGGTCCGCCATGACGATGGCGGGTCTCGAGGTCGGCCCGAGCCTTGTGCGCTTCGGCGACTTCCATGTGCAGGGCGGCTTCGAACACGCCATGGAGCTGCTCGACCGCCCGGACCGGCCGACCGCCGTCTTCGCCGGCAGCGACCTGCAGGCGCTCGGTGTCCTGGAGGCGGCGCGTCTGAAGGGCCTCAGTGTGCCCGGGGACCTGTCGGTCGTCGGGTATGACGACGTACCGCTCGCCCAGTGGTCCAGTCCGGCGCTGACCACCGTCCATCAGCCGCTGCGGCAGATGGCCGAGGAAGCGGCCCGGATGCTGCTTCGCCCCCACGACCCCGTGAAGTCCGCCCTGCGGATCGAGCTTGCGACCCACTTGGTGGTGCGGCAGAGCACCGCACCACCGAAGACCGCCTGAGCCCGCACGCACGTGCGGGGCGGCAGCGCACGTCCTCCTCGGTCCCCCGGTCTCGTCCCCGTCCGGCGGCTCCTCAGAGGTTCACATCCGCCGGGCGAGGCGACTGTGGTGCCCGCGTGCTCAGTGGCCGGCTCGTGCCGGCGATCGACAGGGACTTCGGCTCGGTCGATTGCCCGTCGGTCGTCCAGCGCTGGAGATCGGAGCCGTCACGTGTCTTCACCACGATGTCGGCGCCCGGGTCGCCGTGCGCGGGGGCGACGGCGAGAGCCTCACTCCAGCGCGGTAGCAACTCGCCCTGCACGGTGAGGTCGTAGCGGACATCGCCGGAGCGCGTCCGGCCCCCTTCGCACGCGGCGAGCGTGACGCCTCCGTCGGTGGCGTGGGAATCGAGACAGAGCCCAGGGTCGGCGACGCTGCGCAGCAGTCCGTCGCTCTCGTACGACCACTGCTGGGTCCATGCCGTCGAGCAGAGAGCCAGCCGCGTGCCCGCGCCGGCCTTCACCGCGCCGTGGATGTCGAGGCAGAGGCCGGCGGCGACATTGCGCAGCCTGGTCTGCTGAGGGGCGGTGGTCACCCCGGCCGTGCCGGGCGGTGCGGACAGCGAGGGTGGCGCGAGGGTGCCGGAGCCGGGTGAGAGCGTCGTACGGCCGCCGCTCGCGCTGCTGGAGGCCACCGGGTCGGCGCCGTCGTCGCCCTGCCACATGCCGGTGACGAGAAGCGTGGCGAGCACGGCCGTCGCGGCGATGCCGACGCCGGTCAGCAGCGTCCTGGGCCCCGGCTCCCAGGTCGCGATACGGCGCCCCGGGGAGGGGATCCCGGACAGCATGCGGTGGCGTCCGCCGCCGCCCGGGCGTCTGTGGCCCGTCCCCGGCCCGCCGCCGGAGCGGGGGGTGTGCGAGGCACGGCCCGGCCGGGAGTCGAGATAGCGCCGCGCGCCCCAGCCCAGCACCGCTTCGGCCAGCAGCCCGCCCAACCCACCTTCGAAGTGGCTCAGTTGCTCGGCGGCGGAACGGCAGTAGCGGCACTCCAGAAGGTGCTGCTGCACGTCCGGGAGCAAGGCGCCACCGCGGCGGATGGGGGCGTCCAGGAGCCGGTTGTGGAAGCGGCATTCGTCGGTCGGCGCGAGTTCCCGGTGGGAGCGCACACAGGCTGCCCGGAATTGTTCGCGCGCCTGTTCCAGCGCAGCCGCCGCACTGTCGGAGTCCATGCCCAGCAGAACGGCCGGAACGGATATGTGCTCGGCCTCCACCTCGGTGTGCCACAGCAGACATCGGGCGAGTCCGGGCAGAGTTTGGAAAGAACGTTCGGTGAGACCGCGGTTTTCGCGTGTCATGGACTTCGCGGTACGCATACCGCGAGCCCCCGCGGGTTTCCCGAGTTCCGGCAGGGCACCGGATATCCGGTCCTCGGCCGACCACTCCCGCACCGTGTCCCGCACCGCCACGAGTATCTGGGGCCGCAGCGCCGCCGCGGAGCCGGAGCGCTGGAGCTGCCCCAGTATCCGGTGGAAGGCGGTGGCCGTGACGATCGAGGCGACGTCGGCCGTGGAGGAGAGGCAGATGGCCGCGTAGTCGTGCGCGGCCCTCCAGTGCCGTGCCATCAGCAGCGCGACGGGCTGGGTGACTTCGCCGACCGGACGGCCTCTGAGCCGCACGGCGAGGCTCTCGTCGGACTCCCCTGGTGCCATGCCGGGACGGGGAGGGTAGGGCGGACGCGGGGGGTGGGGGGTGTGCACTGAGCGGTTTCCTTCCAAGGCGCAAGGCGGCACACGGAGTTCTGGTCGCCGAAAGGAGCCGGATTGGTGCGGACCTTCTGGCCGGGTGCGTGGGAAAAGGCCGCGGCCGGGCTGCACGCCGGCCGTCGGAGGATGAGCCTTTTGAGCTCGTCGGCGACCCGGAATATCGAGCAGCGATGGGGACCCGGCCATTACCCATGCGTAGGAAGGTCACCTTGGCACACGTCGTTGACGGCCAACAAGGCACATGAACAACATCGGTACCAAGGTGAAACGGACGATGCCCGACATCAACTGCCGCCACTCGTACCGACTTTCGAAATTCCAAGCGACCCGTGCGAAGAGAACACACATTTCCGGCCCCCGGTCGGCGGCCCGAGGGCGAGCCGGCGCCCGCCGCGGTGCAGCGGCGCGTCATGTCTGCCAGGACCTCAGCCGATCGGCGGCGCCGCACACGTCGGCCCTGCCGGAGATCAGCTCCCGGGCGAGGCCCACCAGGGCGCCGTGCGGCGGCCGCCGGCGACGACATGACCTGATGAGATGTACGTCACATTTCATCGTCCCCTGTCACATTCGGACCCTCTCCCGGGCTCGCAGTAGTGAGCCCACCTCAGGGAGGCACAATCATGCCCGAAAGGACCGACAACGCGATCGGGGACCAGAACGGACTCCCGGTCAGCGACAGCACCGGCACCGCGACCCAGGTTTCCGTCGATCACCGCGCACTGCTCGACGCGATCGCCTACGACATGTTCGGCGCCGAGGGCGCCCCGGACTTCCGCCCCACGGCCGTACGGCAGTTGGCGCACCGCACCCCTGCGTCGCGCGTCTTCCTCGTGCGCGACCCCGGCACGCTCGCGCACACACCGCGGGACCACGGGGCGGGACGGGAGGTGTCGGCATGACCACGACCGGCCGACCACCCGAGAAGGCCTCCTCCGGACAGCGGGTCGCCGACTGGTTCGACGGACGGCTCGGCATCCACTCCCTGGGCCGGCAGTACCTCCGCAAGGTCTTCCCCGACCACTGGTCGTTCCTGCTCGGCGAGGTGTGTCTGTACAGCTTCGTCGTACTGGTGCTGACCGGCATCTATCTGACGCTCTTCTTTCACCCGTCGATGAACGAGGTGACGTACCACGGGAGTTACGTCCCGCTGAACGGCATCCGCGTGTCCGACGCGTACGCCTCGACGCTGCACCTCAGCTTCGATGTGCGCGGCGGTCTGCTGGTCCGGCAGATCCACCACTGGGCCGCCCTGATCTTCGTCGCCGCGATGCTGACGCACATGATGCGGCACTTCTTCACCGGCTCGTTCCGCAAACCGCGCGAGCTGAACTGGCTGTTCGGCTGGCTTCTGCTCGTCCTCGGCATCTTCGAGGGGCTGTTCGGCTACTCGCTGCCGGACGACCTGCTGTCGGGAACCGGGCTGCGGTTCGTCAACGGCGCGCTGCTGTCGGTGCCGATCGTGGGCACGTATCTGTCGATGTTCCTCTTCGGCGGGGAGTTCCCGGGCCACGACCTCGTGCCCCGTTTCTACTCCTTCCATGTGCTGCTGGTCCCCGGCATCATGGCGGCGCTCGTCGTCACCCATGTGCTGCTGGTCGTCTACCACAAGCACACACAGTTCGCGGGCCCGGGAAGGACGGAACGCAATGTCGTGGGCGCTCCCTTCTTCCCGGTGTACCTGGCGAAGGCGGGCGGTTTCTTCTTCCTGGTCTTCGGGGTGATCGCGCTCGTGGCCGCGGTGGCGACGGTCAATCCCATCTGGGTGTACGGCCCCTTCCGCGCCGACCAGGTGTCGACGGGTGCCCAGCCCGACTGGTATCTGGGATTCGCGGAGGGACTGGTCCGCATCATGCCGGGCTGGGAGATCGATCTATGGGGTCACACGCTGGTCCTCGGCGTACTGATCCCGGTGGTCGTCTTCCCGCTTCTCCTGGTCCTGATCGGCGTCTACCCGTTCGTCGAGGCGTGGGTCACCAAGGACCGTCGCGAGCACCATCTGCTGGACCGCCCGCGCAACCGCCCGGTCCGCACGGCCCTCGGCGCGGCATGGCTGAGTCTGTATCTGCTCCTGCTCGCGGGCGGCGGCAACGACATCCTGGCCACGCATCTGCATCTGTCGGTCAACGTGCTGACATGGACCTTCAGGATCGCCGTGCCGGTGGTCCCGGTCGCGGCCTTCGTCGTGACCCGGCGCATCTGTTTGGGACTGCAGGAGAAGGACCGTGAGCTGGTGGAGCACGGCCGCGAGACGGGGATCGTCAAGCGGCTGCCGCACGGCGAGTACCTCGAGGTACGGCAGCCGCTCTCCCCGGCCCGGCGGTACACCCTGACCGCCCACCAGCGGGAACTGCCGTCAGCCGGCCGGGACCTCCAGTCTGCTGACGCGCACAGCGCCATCGGCGGCACCCGGGTGGGCGCTGGTGAAGAGGAGGCGGAGACGTGAGCCGCGGACCCTGGAATCGGTACCGACGGGACGGCGCCCGCCCCTGTGACACGGGACGGATCGCCCCTCCGCGCCGACCGGGAACGAAATCCGGCCACGCACTAGGCTGGAACACGAGTGATGCGCTTGGTCACTGCGGGTGCGCGCAAGGGAGTGGCGTCGATGAGCCCGGTTCATCCCTCCGGCGAGGCCGCCTCGGCCCGGGCAGTCGTCGACGAGAACGGCGTTCTGGTCC
This sequence comes from Streptomyces sp. NPDC001156, assembly GCF_053598275.1. Classification (NCBI taxonomy): domain Bacteria; kingdom Bacillati; phylum Actinomycetota; class Actinomycetes; order Kitasatosporales; family Streptomycetaceae; genus Streptomyces; species Streptomyces sp. NPDC001156. Next base: position 11,076 of record NZ_JBSFJX010000166.1, read on the forward strand.
GATGGAACGAGAACGCCCGCCGCTTGCTCGGCTACGCGCCGGGAGAGGCCGAGGGACGCTCCGTCACCGACCTGCTCGCCCCGGACAGCTCGCTGCCGGCGCCCGAACCTGACGGCACCCGCTGGAGCGGGACGGTTCAGCTGCGCCACCACGACGGCCACACCCTGCTGATCTGGCTGCTCGCCCACCACCGGCCGCATGACAGTGGCGGTGACTGGCTGGTGGTGAGTCCGCTGGGATCCGGGCCGCGACGCGAGTACGACGCACTGATGAAGACGGCGCTGCACTGCTCCCCCTGCGCCCTAGCCGTCTACGACGAGAATCTGCGGCTGTGCGGGGTCAACGAGGCCATGGCCAGGGTGATCGGGCTGCCGCTTGAGCACATGCGGGGCCTGCGGCTCTCGGAGATCGGAGGGAAGCCCGAGTCCGAGGAACTGGAGCGCGAGGCACGGGAGGTCCTGGAGAGCCAGCAGATGCGGGAGGTCCCGACCCGCCTGCGCGCCGGCGGAGCGGACCCCTCGCATACCTGGCTGGCCCGGCTCGCCCCCCTCACGGGCGGTGACGACCGGCTGCGGGGGGTGTGTGTCACCCTGCACGACTTCACCGAACAGTTTCGGGCGCGCGAGCGGTTGCAGCTGGTCAACGAGGCGAGCGTCAGCATCGGCACCACCCTCGACGTGACGCGCACGGCGCAGGAACTGGCGGACGTGTGCGTGCCCGCCCTCGCCGACTTCGTCACCGTCGACCTGCTGGATCCGCCGTCCGACGGGGGCGACCCCTATCCGACCTCGCTCACCGCGCCGATCGCCCTGCGCCGGGTCGCCCACCGGTCGATGGACCCCGACGCCCCGGAGGTGCTGATCCAGCTGGGGCAGACCGGCCTCTACCCCGACGGTGCTCCCCAGGCCGACTCCCTTGTCGCCCGCCGGACGATCGTCGCGGCCGACGCCGCCACCACGCTCACCAAATGGCTCGACCGGGACGCTTCCCGCCGCAGGTGGGTGACCGATCTCGGGGTGCACTCGACGATGTCGGTACCGATCACGGCCCGCGGCCGAACGCTGGGCGTGGCGGTGCTGACCCGCTACCGGCGGCCGGACCCCTTCACTCCCGACGATGTACTGCTGGCCGAGGAAATCACGGCCCGGGCCGCCGTCTGCATCGACAATGCCCGCCGATACTCCCGTGAGCGCAGGACGGCCCTGGCCCTGCAGCGCAGCCTGCTGCCGCGCAGTCTGGCGCGGACGCAAGCGGTGGAGGCCGCCTCCCGGTATCTGCCCGCGGCCCGCGCGGGTGTGGGCGGCGACTGGTTCGATGTGATCCCGCTGTCCGGGATGCGGGTCGCCATGGTCGTCGGCGACGTGGTCGGCCACGGCATCCAGGCCTCCGCGACGATGGGCCGCCTGCGCACCGCCGTGCGCACGCTGGCCGACATCGATCTGGCACCGGACGAGCTGCTCACCCACCTCGACGACCTCGTCGTCCGTCTCTCCCAGGAGGCGGGGCACGAGGACATCACCGGCGAGGTGGGGGCCACCTGCCTGTACGCGGTGTACGACCCGGTCTCGCGCCGGTGCACCCTCGCGCGGGCGGGCCATCCGGCCCCGGTGATGATGCAGCCGGGCGAGCTTCCCCGGGAGATCAAGCTGCCGGGCGGGCCGCCACTGGGGCTCGGCGGGCTGCCCTTCGAAGCGGCCGAGATCGACCTGCCGGTGGGCACGGTGCTGGGCCTGTACACCGACGGGCTGATCGAGAGCCGCGAACGTGACGTGGAGGCCGGCCACCAGCTGCTGTGCTCGGCCCTCGCCGGGCCCTCGGGGTCCGCACCGCCCGGAGATTCGCTGGACACCGCGTGCGACCGGATACTGCAGGCGCTGCTTCCTCTGGGCGGAACGGCCGACGATGTGGCGCTGCTGCTCGCCCGCACCAACGGGCTGCCCCCCTCCCGGGTCGCCACCTGGAGCATCCCCGCCAATCCGGCGTTGGTCGCAGCGATCCGCAAGCAGGTCGTCGCCCAACTGGAGGCCTGGCACCTGGACAACGCCGTGTTCACGGCCGAGCTGGTGGTCAGCGAACTGGTCACCAACGCCATTCGGTACGCCGACCCGCCGATCCGGCTCCGGCTGATCCACGACGAGGTCATACTGATCTGCGAGGTCTCCGACAGCAGTCACACCGCCCCGCATCTGCGTCGGGCGCGGTCCTACGACGAGGGCGGCCGCGGTCTTCTCCTCGTGGCCCAGCTCACCCAACGCTGGGGCAGCCGCCACACCAGCGACGGCAAGACCATCTGGGCGGAGCTGAGCCTGCTGGAGGAGTGACGCGCGGTCGGCCTGGATCAGTGCCGGCCGCCGCCATGACCGCCGCCCCAGCCCCAGCCTCCGCTTCCGCCCCAGCCGTCCGGGGCGCAGGACGGGGAGGAGTAGTCACCCCACCCCCGGGACGTGGACAGGTCTGTCGGCCGGGTGGGCGCCGGGCTGGACGTCGGCTTCGGGGCAGCGCCGGTCGCCCGGGTCGGCGTGCGGGAGGGTTCGGCGCGGCGCGCGGCCGGGGTCGTCGTCGGCGCGGCCGTGCCCCAGTCGACCGACTGCATCTGCAGCGAGTTCGAGGTGCCCGTGAGCCAGCGCTGGGTGTCGTCCTCCGTACGCGGCTTGAGCACGAGCCCCGCGTCGGGCGCGGACGAGGCGGGAGTGAGGGCGAGGTCCTGGTTCCAGCGCGGCACGATGGCGCCCTGACGGGTGAAGTCGTAGCGGACGTTCTTCGCCGCGGGCTGCGACTCGCGCGCGCAGGCGGCGAGTTGGACCGAGTAGCCGAGGTGGGAGTCGAGGCACAGACCGGGTGCGGCCATACTGCGCAGCAGTCCGCCGGTCTCGTACGCCCACTGCTGGGTCACGGACGCGGAGCAGGAGACCAGTACGGCCTCCGCTCCGGCGACGGCCGCCTTCTGGTCGAGGCCGATGCACAGACCGCTGTCCTGGTTGCGCAGCCGGCCCTCGAAGGCCCCCGTGGACACGCTGGCGGCGGCGCCGATCCACGAGGGCGCCCCGGACCCGCTCACCGTACCGGGGCCGGGCCTGCCGGAGGTCGCGCCCGCGGCTGTCGTACTCGGGTCGCCGGACCGGACGCCGGACCACACCGCAAGGGGTATGAGGACGAGTGCGCCGACCGCGGCCACGGCCAGGGCGAGCCGGCGGCGCTGCGGCGAGGGACGGGCGGCGGCCTTGTGCGCGGCGGCCGGCCGAGGGACGCCTACGGCCGACGTGGCGCGGGTGCCCCGGCGAAGTCTCCCGTCGGGTGCGTCCGGCGGCGCGGGGTCCTCGGTATCGTCGTTCGGTTCCGGCGCGGGCCGGTCGGCCGCGAACAGACTGTTCACGCCGGCCGGGTCGATCAGCGGCTCCCCGCCGACGGGCCGGGGGGCGGGCGCCGCCGGCGGCTCGGCCGCCTCGCTCGGCACGCGCTTGGCGTCGAGGTACGCCTGCGCACCCCAGCCGAGTACACCCTCGGCGAGCAAGAGCGGAAGCCGGCCACCGAAGCCGTCCAGTTGCTCGGCGGCGTTGCGGCAGTGCGCGCAGCCGTCCATGTGGAAGCACAGATCCGGATCGAGTGCGCCGTCGTCGCGGCGCAGGGAGACGTCCAGCAGACGGGCGTACCGGCGGCACTCCTCGTCGGGCGCGGATTCACGATGGACGTCCAGACAGACCTCACGCAGCCGTTCGCGTGCCTGCACCAGCCTGGTCGCCGCCTCGGCCGGATCCATCCCCAACAGGGCGGCGGGCACGGTGACTTCCTCGCGCTCGACCTCGGCGTGCCAGAGCAGACAGCGGGTCGGCTCGGGAAGCCGCTGGAACGCCCGCGATCAGCCGCCGGTTCTCGGGCGGCAGCAGCCGCGCCGCGGCGCGCGCGGCGCTGCCGGCCCCGGACCGCAGCGCGGGACGCAGAAGCGCACGCCGGTGGTCGGTGTCCCATTCCCCCGCCAGCCGCCTGATGGTGACGAGCAAGGGGGGACGCCATGCGGCCGTCGGTCCGCCCTGCCGGGCGGATTCCTCGAACAGCCGGGTGAACGCCGCCGTGGTGAGCATTCCGGCGGGGTGCGCACCGTCCGCGCACAACCGGGCATAGGAGTAGGCGGCCTCCCAGTGCCGACCGAGCAGTTCGCCGACCGGATGGTGCACGGGCCTCTTCCCGGCGGCCTTCATCAGTTCGGCGGCGAGCTGTTCATCCGTCACACCGTAGGACGGAACAGGGTCGGGGGAATTCCGCTGGACCCCGTCGTTCACAGCCACCGTCCTCCAAAGCCCACACACACGTTTTAGTACATACCAATGGGGCGCCACCCGATCGACGACTTTCAGGAAGTGTCCTCGGGGTAAGCGGTATTTCGAACGGCCGCCCGATTCAGCTCACTTGAAGTGGACGTCGAACGATGTCACCGGTATGCGAAGCGGCTGAAATAAAGGTCCGCTCGCCGACGACAACACCTTTGCACAGTTCGCCGAGCCCGAACAAGAGACTCCCTCACTTTCCCAATTCCTTTCGGACGGGGGCCAGTTGACAAAAAGTCAGTAATCCGCGTCCGGCTCCGAGAATTCCTGGGCCATCCGGCCCGCTTCCGCCAGGAATTCACCTCCGGCCCGCAAAGCCGCCCGGCACCGGCGGCCGACCGCCGGCGCACACTCTCCTCAGGTGGCGAAGCCGAGGACGGCGTCCGCGACCGCCCTGGGGTTCTCCAGCAACATGGCGTGCGTGGCGTCGATTCCGACGACCGTCACATGAGGGCACTCCTCGGCCAGTGCGGCGAGGTCGCGGGCCAGCCCCTTGGCATAGGCGGCCATCATCGGCTCGAACCAGTCCAGGTCGGGGACGGAGGGCACGGTCCGCTCGGCGCGGCCCAGCAGCAGCGGCGTGGTCATTCTTTTGAAGAGGGCGAAGAGATCGAGGGACTCCATGGCCGCGATCATCTGCAGCGCCTCCTCCCGCCCCGGCTTCACCTCAAGGACCCCGTCCTCCCGCTCGCACACGGAGCGCAGGACGCCGGCCTCGAGCAGGTCGTACGGGAGGCCCAGTCGGTCGGACAGGGCGCGCTGCTCGGCAAGGAGGTCCTTGAGTCCGTCCGTGGACAGTTCCCTGCCCTGGCCCTCGACACTCGACTCCCGCACCTTCGCCAGATGCCGGACGACATAGTCCCGCTCGAGGCCCACGTACTGGTCCGGGCGCCCCCAGCCGAACCCGTCGAGATTCACGGCACCGGGGGTGACGTCCGGATGCTCGAGGGCGTACAGCACGGCGAGCATGCCACCGAGCGAGTGTCCGACGGGCAGCGCCTCCGGGACCCGGTACGCCGCCAGCACCTGCTCGAGATCGTCGAGCACCTCGGGCAGCTGCCACGATCCGCACGGCGAGCGGCCGTGGCCGGGCAGATCCACGACCAGCACACGATGGCGCGCCAGAAGCAGGGGCGCGACGGCGGCCCAGTCGGCGAGCGTGCGTCCGATGCCGTGAAGGAGCACCAGAGGGGGCCCTTCGCCCCCGAGGTCGTGAGCGGCCAGCGCCGTGCGGTCTCCTGTCATGAAACGACACTAAAGCGTCAGATCATGATGGACAGAACAATCGGGGCAGGTGGTTCTGTCTGACGGGCGCATACGGGCGGTCACGCCGCCGAGGGAAGGAGGTCCAGGGCCCGCTCCCAGCGAAACTGCGGACGCCCGCCGTCCGCGTCCGTCCCTCCGGCGTACGGGTCACCGAACCGGACGCCCATGCCGTTCAGCCGTTCGAGGCTGGCGCGGTAGGCGGGATGGGCCGCCAGCGCCTCGCTCACACAGGGCAGCACGGCGATCGGCACGCCGAGCCCGTACGCCTCGCACAGCGTGCCGAGCGCGAGGGTGTCCGATATGCCGGCGGCCCACTTGTTGACGGTGTTGAAGGTGGCCGGAGCGACGACGACCGCGGCCGGGTCCGGGAACGGCCGCGGGTCGCCCGGGGACCGCCAGGCGGACCGGATCCGGCGGCCCGTCCGCGCCTCCACCGCGGCCGTGTCGAAGAAGCGGAGCGCGAGCGGTGTGGCGATGACACCGATCTCCCAGCCCCGCTCCTGGGCGGCGCTGATCAGTTCACCCACGTCCTGGGCGATACCCGCTGCGCAGACGACGACGTACAGGAAGGGTTTCGAGGCGTCTTCGGTCACGCGTGCACTCTAGGACCCGGGTCGACGGGTCGCGTCGCACGGCTGCTAACGTCGAGAACGCCGGTTCTCCCGCCCGGAACACCCAGGAGGGCCCCGTACATGGACAGCGAACTCGCCCGCGAGCAGGCGCTGCAAGCCGCGGAGAAGCTGTTCTATGGCCGTGGCATACAGACCGTCGGGATGGACGACATCCGCAACACGTCGGGGGTCTCGCTCAAGCGGCTGTACCAGCTCTTCCCCGCCAAGGAACAGCTCGTCGAAGCCTGTCTGGAGCACCGTGACGTGCGCTGGCGGCAGCGGATGGCCGAGCACGTGGACCGGTACACGGACCCCGTGGAGCGGATAGGGGCGGTCTTCGGCTGGCTGGGCGAGTGGTTCCGCGAGCCCGGATTCCGCGGCTGCGCCTGGATCAACTCCTACGGCGAGCTGGGCGCCACGTCACCGCGGGTGCTGGCCCAGGTGCGCGCCCACAAGCACGCCTTCAAGGCCTATCTGACCGGTCTGGTCACCGACGCGGGACTGCCCGCGTCCCTTGCCGGGCAGCTGTATCTGCTGGCCGAAGGCGCCATGGTCACCGCGGGCATAGAGGCCTCCGCGGAACCCGCCGAAGAGGCGGCCCACGCGGCCCGGCTCCTGCTGGAGGCCTACCGGTAGAGCCGGGCCGCGGACACGCGGC